>NZ_JBJLSG010000092.1:0-20545 GCF_050871925.1 Kineococcus gurbantunggutensis | reverse complement strand
GGGGGGGGGGCGGGTGTGGTGGGGCAGCGGGGGGTGTAGGAGCGCGGGGTGGGGCCGCGGCCGGGGCCGCCCCCCCCCCCCCCCCCCCCCCCCGGTGCGCAGCCCGTCCAGGTAGACGGCCAGGTGCCGGCGCCAGTAGTGCGGGTGGTCCGGCCCGCCCAGGTCGCCGGCCACCTGGATGGACTTCAGCGCCGCGACCAGGTCGGTGGCGGTGACGTCCGCGCGCAGCTCCCCGCTCGCGTGCGCACGCTCCACCAGGGCCCGCAGCCGCGGTGCGAGCTGCGAGCGCGCCAGCGCCACCCCCGCCCGGCCGTGCTCGCCCGTCAGGACCGCCTCGCGCAGCCCGCGGTCCTGGGCCATGCGCTCGCTGGAGCTCTCCAGGTAGGAGACGAGCCCGGTCCACGGGTCGGGCGCGGTGGCGGCCGCCTCGGCCAGCTCGACCAGCTCGCGGATCCGCTCCTCGAACAGGGCTTCCACCAGCGCGCCCTTGTCGGCGAAGCGCCGGTACACGGTGCCCACGCCCAGGTCGGCGCGGTGCGCCACGTCGTCGAGGGTGGCCGCCAGGCCCCGCTCGGCGAACACCAGCCGCGCCGCCCGCAGGATGCGGCGGCGGTTCAGCTCGGCGTCGCGGCGCAGCGGTCGTGCCTCGTCGTCGGGTCCGCGCGTCGTCACCCCCGCACCGTATACCCGAATGGAGGCGCCTCCTCCGCTTCGGCTGCTATCGTCGACGGTGAAGTGGAGAACATGTCTCCGCTGAGTGGAGGCACCGCACGACATGCAGAACCCCGAACCCCCCGGCGTCGAGGACGTCGAACGGACCCGCCCCGCGCGCGCCGGCGGCAGGTACGTGCCGCGCCACGCGGCCACCGCACCCCGGCCGCGGACCGCGCCCGACGGCCCCAGCACCCCCGCGACCGCGGACCCCGCCGGCACCGCCCCGGGCGGCGGCGCCTCGCGCGCCCAGTGGGTCGTCCTGGCCGTGCTGTCCCTGGCCCAGCTCATGGTCGTGCTGGACGCGACCATCGTGAACATCGCCCTGCCCACCGCCCAGCGCGCGCTGGCCTTCTCCGACGAGAACCGGCAGTGGGTCGTCACCTCCTACGCCCTGGCCTTCGGCAGCCTGCTGCTGCTGGGCGGGCGCCTGTCCGACGTCGTCGGGCGCAAGCCGATGTTCCTCGTCGGCCTCGTCGGCTTCGCGCTGGCCTCGGCGCTGGGCGGCGCCGCGCAGGGCTTCGGCGTCCTCATCGTCGCCCGCGCCCTGCAGGGCGCCTTCGGCGCCATGCTCGCCCCCGCCGCGCTGTCGCTGCTGACCACGACGTTCACCGAGCCGGCCGCGCGCACCAAGGCGTTCGGCATCTTCGGCGGCGTCTCCGGCGCCGGCGGCGGCATCGGCCTGCTGCTGGGCGGCGTGCTCACCGAGCACCTGTCCTGGCGCTGGTGCCTGTACATCAACGTCCTGCTGGCCGTCGTGGCCGTGGCCGCCGGTGCCGGGCTGCTGAAGCACCAGCGCCCCACCCACCGCCCGCCGCTGGACTGGCCCGGCGTGGCCACCGCCGTCCTGGGCCTGGTCGGCGTCGTCTACGGCCTGGCCAACGCCGAGGTCGACGGCTGGGGCGCCCCGGGCACCTGGGGCTTCCTGGTCGCCGGCGTCGCCCTGCTGGCGCTGTTCACCCTGCTGCAGACCCGCGCGGCGCACCCGCTGCTGCCGCTGCGCGTCGTGCTGGACCGCAACCGCGGCGGCTCGCTGCTGGCGATGGCCATCACGGGCGCCGGCATGTTCGGCATCTTCCTGTTCCTGACCTACTACATGGCCGCCACGCTGGGCTACAGCCCGGTGCAGACCGGCCTGGGTTTCCTGCCGATGATCGCGGCGATCTCCGTGGCGGCCGGCGTCGTCGGCTCGGTGCTCCTGCCGCGCGTGGGCCCCAAGCCGCTGGTGCCGACCGGCCTGGTGCTGGCCGCGGCCGGCATGGTGCTGCTCACCCGCATCGAGGCCGACTCCTCCTACGCCCCGGTGATCCTGCCCGGCCTGATCGTCACCGGCCTCGGTCTCGGTTTCCTCTTCGCCTCCGCGATGGCCACCGCCACGCTCGGCGTGCAGGCCTCCGACGCCGGCGTCGCCTCCGCGATGGCCAACACCGCCCAGCAGATCGGCGGTTCCATCGGCACCGCCCTGCTCTCGGCGCTCGCCGGCAGCGCGGCCTCCGACTACCTGGCCGAGCGCGTCACCGGCGCGCCCACCCCGGCCGACGTGGTGCAGGCCACGCTGGCCAGCTACCACACCGCGTTCTGGTGGTCGGCGGGCATCTTCGCCGTCGGGGCCGTCGTCGCGGGGCTGCTGCTCAAGCCCGGTGCGCCGCAGGCGGACCCGGACGCCCCGCCCGTCATCGCCCACTGAGCACCCGCCGGGGTCGCGCGCCGCGCGGGCGCGCGACCCCGGCGCCGTGCTGCGCCGCGAACGGCCGCGAATGGCCGAGGTGGCCTCGGCGTGGCAGGGTCGGGGCGGGTGGAACCGCCGCCGACGCCCCCGGCGGGAGGCCCCGGCAGTGACCCGAACACCGACCCGACCAGCGATCCGAGCACCCGTCCCGGCAGCGGTCCGGGAACCGGCCCGCACCGCGCCGCGCGCGGGCGCGCAGCGCTTCGACCGCGTGGTCGTCGTCTACAACCCCACCAGCACCGGCGACGCGCCGGGCAACGCGCACCGGTTGCGCGCCGAACTCGCGCACCGCGCGCGCGGCACCGCGGTGGAACTGCTGCGGACCCGGCACGCCGGGCACGCCGAGCAGCTCGCCGAGCGGGCCGTGACCGAGCACCCCGCCACGCTGGTGGTCTCCGCCAGCGGCGACGGCGGCTACCACGAGGTCGTCAACGGCGTCCTGCGCGCGCGCCGCCGGCGCCCCGGCGCCGGGGTGTGCGCCGTGCTGGCCTCCGGCAACGCCAACGACCACGCCCGCGCCGTGCAGGACCGCCCGCTGGCCGACGCGATCGTCGCGGGAGCGGTGACGGGGATGGACCTGCTCCAGGTGCTCGTCGACGATCGGGAACCGCGCTACGCGCACTCCTACGTCGGGCTGGGCATCACCCCGGTCGTCGCGGTGGAGTTCAACAGGCACGACCTGGACGCCCTCAGGGAGGGCGTGCTGGCGGTGCGCACCGTCTGGCGCTACCGGCCGCTGACCATCACCCACGGCGGCCGGCGCGTCGAGCTGGACAGCCTGGTGTTCGCCAACATCGACCGGATGGCCAAGTACGCGACCCTGTCGCGCACCTCCTCGCCCACCGACGGCACGTACGAGTCCGTGCTGATCCGGCACCGCGGCGCGCTCGCGCTGCTGGCCAGCGTGCTGCGGCTCGTGCGCGGCACCCACGAGGCCGTCCCGCGCCGGGAGCCGTACGCCTTCACCACGAGCACCCCGATGCCGCTGCAGCTGGACGGCGAGGTGCACCGGGTGGGCGCCGGCGCGAGCGTCGTCGTCTCCTGCGCGGCCGGCGCGGTGAGCGTCGTCCGCTGAGCCGCCGGCGGATCCCCGACGTGCGCTCGGCGCCGTCACGGCGTTCACTGGACCCACTCGAGTCGCCCGGCCGGGGACCGGCGAGCCAGGGGAGCCCCCGTGCAGACCCGCGGTTCCCCGCACCGACCGGTGCCCTTCCCATTCCTGCAGCTCGACCTCGGCGGTGAGCTGAGCGCGGCCCGCCGCGCCCGGCAGGAGCTGCGCGGGTGCTGCCGGCACCTGGGCGTGGACGAGGACGCGTGCGACGTGGTGCTGCTGCTGAGCAGCGAACTGGTCACCAACGCCGTCCTGCACGGCGCCCCGCCCGTGCACCTCGACGCCGGTTTCGACGGGGCCCGCGTGCACCTGGCCGTCAGCGACGCCGACCCCCACCACCCCGTCGAACGGGCCTGGGACCCCACGGCGCTCGGGGGCAGGGGCGTGCAGCTCCTGCGCGACCTGTCCGAGGCGTGGGGCGTGGACGTCCACGCCGACGGCAAGACCGTGTGGTGCCGCGTGCGCCTGCGGTCCTGAGCGCCGGGCGCCGGCCGGCGCCGTCGCGGGAACCCGGCCCGCGACCCGTGGACGGTTGCGCGTGCGCACCGTCGGGCGCGCCCCTACCGTGGCCGCGCCGGCCCCGCCCGAGGGCCTCGACGCCCGAGCGCAGCCGGAGGTTCCCCCGTGGATCTGAGCGACGTGACCCGTCCGGAGCTCGTCGTGCTCTCCTCGGGCCAGCACGACCTGATCTCCTACGCGATGGCCGTGGCCGGGCTGGCGCTGTTCGCGCAGTTCGTGCGGACCTGGAACTCCACCAGTGAGGTCGGCGCCCGCTACCGACCGGCGCTGTACGCCTCGCTGTGCATCACGGGCGTGGCGGCGCTGTCGTACGCGTACCTGGTGCTGAAGTTCGACCAAGGCTACGTGTACCAGGCCGGGCAGTACGTGCCCAACGCCGAGGCGCTGAACACCCTGACCCCGCGGTACATGGACTGGTCGGTCACCGTGCCGCTGCTGATGGTGGAGTTCCTGGCCGTCTCGGCGCTGGCGGGCGCCAGAGCGCGTTCGGTGCGCGCGGCGCTGATCACGGCCGCCTTCTTGATGATCTTCACCGGGTACCTGGGCGCCACCGTCGACGGCGGCGGTGAGGACCAGAGCGAGCTGCTGGTGTGGGGCATCGTCAGCACCGTCTTCTACGTGGCGCTGTACGTGCTGCTCATCGGGGTGCTGCGCGCCTCTAAGGACGCGATGGGCGCGGAGGCGTACGCCTCCTACCGCAACGCCGGGATCCTGCTGCTGAGCGTGTGGGGCTGGTACCCGATCGCCTACGCGATCCACAACTGGCTGCCGGGGGCGGGCTGGACGACCACGATCCAGGTGGGGTTCTCGCTCGCCGACGTCGCCGCCAAGGTCGGTTTCGGTGCGTTGATCCACAAGGTCGCCAAGCTGCGCACGGCCGAGGACGTGCGCTCCGGGGAGCAGACGCACCCGGAGGAGGTGTGGGTCTCCTCGGTGAAGAAGTCCGAGGGGGTGCAGCCGGTGCTCAAGGGCGTGGTGCTGACCGATGGCGCCGACGGCACGGGGGTCCTGAACCCCGCTGCGAGCGCGAGCCGCACCGAGCACCACGGGCACCCTGAACACCCGAAGCACCTGTGACCGCGCTGGCCGGCCGCTCCCTGCACCGCACCCCCGAGGAGGCGTTCGCGCACCTCGCCGAGCAGTCGCATCACGCCAACCGCGAGCTGCGCGAGATCGTCGAGCGCGCCGGCCGGGGCTGACCCGCCCGGCGGTGCAGCCGGACCAACCGACCGGACCAACCGACCGGACCAGCCGGACGGGACGCCCGGACGGGTGAGGCGCCCGGGACGGGTGAAACGCTCGGGACCGGTGGGGCGATGTGGCCGGGGCGCGACGCGACCGCCGCCGCGCCCCGCACCCGCCCGAGGACGTGACCCGTGATCCGTTCCCTGCTCACCGCCGCCGTCGCGGCGACGGCCTCCGTCGTGCTCACCGCCCCCGCTGCCCTCGCGGCACCGGGCGCGGTGGACACCGCCTTCGGCGAGCGCGGCACCGTCGTCCTGGACACCCCCGTGCCCGGCGGCTTCTCCAGCGGCACCGTCCTGGCCCCCCAGCGCACCGGCACCCTCGTCGTCTCCCGCCGCACCCCCGGCGACCCGCGCCGCTCCAGCACCCCCGGCGACGCGGTGCTGCTGGTGCGGCGCCTGGCCACCGGCGGGCGCTGGGACGCGACGTTCGGGGACCGCGGCGCGACGGTCGTCGACTTCGGCCGCCCCGTGGTGCGCACCTCCGTGCGGGTGCTCCCCGACGGCCGCGTCCTGCTGCTCGCCGTCCTGAACACCCTCTCGGGGCAGTCCGAGGCCGGCCTGGCGCTGCTGCGCCCCGACGGCACCGCCGATCCCGCGTTCGGGCAGGGGCGCCCCGTCGTCTCCGCGCTGGGGGCGGCGCCGCTGACCGACCCCGTCAACCAGGACCCCGTCGACCCGGTGTCCGTGCTGGCCACCGCCGACGGCGGGTTCCTCGTCAGCGTCGACGAGCGGCGCCGCACCGGTGACGGCGACGTGCTGCTGGCCAAGTTCGACCGCGCCGGCCGGCCGGACCCCGCGTTCGGCCCCGCCGGGCTGCGCCGCGTGGACCTCGGCGCCGACGAGCACGGCGTGAGCCTGTTCAGCGGGCCGCGCGGTGAGGTGCTGGCCGCCGGGGGTTCCTGGGCGCCCGGGGACCAGGACGTCGTGGTGGCCCGGCTGCGCGCCGACGGCACCGTGGACCCCGCCTTCAGCGACGGCGGCACCCTGCGCATCGGCGTGCCGGGCACCGACCTGGTCACCTCCTCGGCCATCGTCGCCGACGGCGGCATCGTCGTGGGCGGTTCCGCCGCCGGCCGCTGGAGCGCCCTGCGCGGCGCGTTCGCCGCCCGGGTGACGCTCGAGGGCCGGCTGGACGAGGGTTTCGGGGACGGCGGTGTGCTGCTCCTGGACGACCCGGCGGAGACGTCGGAGTGGCTGACGCTGGCGCCGACCACCGGCGGGTCCCTCTTCCTCGGCCGCCACCTCGGCGTCGGCCCCTTCCTCAGCCGCCTGGAGGAGGTCGTCGCCCGCACCGGCGCGCCGGTGCGCCGCTTCGGCACCGACGGCTCCGTCGACCTCGGCGAGTTCCTCCTCGTCAGCGTCGTGCCCGAGCGCGGCGGGGTCCTCGTCGGCGGGTTCCGCGCCGACCCGTGGGCGCCACTGGGCGTGGTGCGCCGCTACCAGGACGACGTCCCACGCGCGGTCCGCGCCCAGCGCGCCGTGCGCGGCACCCCCGCACCCCGCTGAACGGCGGTCACCGGGTGCGGCGCGCTCACTCGCACGCCACGCCGTCCCCGTCGCCGTCCAGGGCGGGGCGGTAGCCCGGCTGCCCGTAGTACAGCGGCGCGGCACCGGCGGCGCGCGCCTCGGCGCAGTTCGCGTAGTAGGCCGGGACCGAGGGCGCCGGGGCACCCGGGGGCAGCCAGGGGGCGGGCGCGGACACGGGGGCGTTCACCCGCGCGCCGGTGGCCGCGGACCACTCCACGTACCCGCCCTGGAAGTTCACGCGCTTGCCGCCGGGCACGTCGAACTCGCTGCTGGTGGGGAAGCCCAGGGGGCCGTTCTCGTGACCCCGGGCCGCCCACGCCTCGCGGATGGCGCCGATCAGCACGTGCGCGCCGGTGGCGGGCGACCAGTAGATCGACCCGCCCTGGAAGATGCCGTAGGCGCCCCGGCCGTTCGGGGTGCGCACCTCGTCGGTGACCGGGAAGCCCAGCACGCCGCCCTCGTACCCGGCCCACGCGTACGCGTCGCGGATCATCCCCCGCACGCCGTGCGCCGCGGTGGGCGGCGACCAGTAGATCGAGCCGCCCTCGAAGACGTTGTAGGCGCCGCGCCCGTCGGGCGTGCGGGTCTCGTCCGTCGTGGGGAACCCCAGCGGGCCGGCCTCCCAGCCGGTGCGCCCCCACGCCGAGAGGATCTCCCCGTGCACCTCCCGGGCCCCGGTGGCCGGGGACCACCAGATGCCGCCGCGCTCGAACTCCACGTACGCGCCCCGGGCGTTCGGCGTGCGGACCTCCCCGCCCACCGGCTGCCCCAGCGCGCTCCCGGCCCCGCCCAGCGCGTCGTAGTGGACGCCGATGTCCCCGCCCACCCGCGGGTCGGCGTGGGCCGGTGCCGCCAGGAGCACCGCCGCCGCGGCGGCGGTGAGGACGCGGGCAACCCGGGTGGTGGTCTTCATGCTGTCTCCTCGACATCGCCGTCGCCGCCTGCACCAGCACGCTACGCACACCCGCCCGCTCCTGTCTGCGCATCGCGCGGGACCCGCGCACCCGGGGTGTTGCGCCGCGCCGCCCGCGGCCAGCACGATGAGCGCGTGAGCGGAGCCGGCACCAGCGCCAGGGGCGCGGCAGCGCTGGACGGCGGCGCGGTGCAGCGGACCGCCGCCGAGGTGGCGATCGAGCTGCCCGCCGTCACCCTGACCCGGCCGTTCGGTCCCGAGCACGACGTGTACAAGGTCGCCGGCAAGGTGTTCTGCATGGCGACGGAGGCCACCGGCCAGCCCATCGTGACCCTCAAGTGCGACCCCGAGCACTCCCTCGCGCTGCGCCAGCAGTTCCCGAGCATCACCCCCGGCTACCACGTGAACAAGCGGCACTGGGTCTCCGTGGCGGCCGGCCCCGGCATCACCCCGGACCTCGTCGAGGAGCTCGTGCTGGAGGCCTACGCTCTCGTCGTCGAGGGGATGCCCCGGCACGCGCGCCCCGCCGTCCCCGACGCCGTCTCCCGCGTCCCCCGCCGTGCTCGTGCGCAGGGGGCTGAACCCCCCGAGCGGTGAACCGGCGGTGGGGGAGGACTCCACCCAGCCCAGGTCGATGCCGACGAAGCAGTCCCCGGGCCCGGGGCGGACGGCGGCGCTCACGGCCCCACGCGCGGGTGGATGCGCAGGCTGTTCAGGGCCGTCAGCGCCAGCAGCGCCGCGGCCACCACCAGGCTGGTGCGCAGGCCGGTCAGGAAGCGGTCCGGGTTGGCGATCAGCGCGCCGAACACGGCGATGGCCACCGCACCGCCGACCTGGCGGAAGGTGTTGAAGACGGCGCTGGCCGTGCCCGCCCGGTGCGAGGGGACGCCCTCCAGGACCACCCCGGTCACCGGCGGCATCGCCATCGACCCGCCGGCCCCCACCGGCACCAGCGCCAGCGCCACCAGCCACGGCGAACCGGAGGTGGTGGCCGGCACCAGCGCCAGCAACCCCACCACCATGGACAGCTGCCCGCCCACGACCGGCAGGCGCGGTCCGAACCGGTTGGTGACCGGCCCGCTGCTGAGGTTCCCGGCGACCGCGAACAGGGCCGCCGGCACGAACACCAGCCCGGCGTCCAGCGGCGACAGCCCGAGCTGCTGCTGCAGGTACAGGCTGACGACGAACACGTGGCCGTAGTTGCCGACCATGAACGCGAACCCCACCGGCAGGGCCAGGCGCACCCCGCGCGCGGCGAACAGCTCCAGCGGCAGCATCGGGTGCCGCCCGCGCGCCTGCACCAGCACGAAACCGGCCAGCGCGGCGACGGCCACACCCAGCGCCAGGAGCACCGCTGGCGCGCCGAACCCGACGTGCCCGCCCTCGATGAGGCCCTGCACCAGCGCCGCCAGGCCCAGCACGGCCAGCATCTGCCCGGCCCAGTCGAAGGGGGCCGGGCGCACCGGCGAGGGCGCCACGAGCAGCAGCAGGGCGAGCATCCCGGCGCCGACGGGCACGTTGATCGAGAAGATCCACCGCCAGTCCACGGTGGTCAGCAACCCGCCCAGCGGCTGGCCGACCACCGCGGACACCGCCCCGCCGACCGCCCACACCCCCAGGGCCCGCGCGCGCCGGCGCGCGTCGGGGAACGCCTCGCGGATCAGCGCCATCGACGCCGGCAGCACGACCGCGGCGCTCGCGCCCTGGGCGCAGCGGGCGGCCACCAGCGCGCCGGGGCCGGGCGCGGCGGCGCACGCGGCGGAGGTGACGGTGAAGGCGACGATCCCCCACACCAGC
Organism: Kineococcus gurbantunggutensis; assembly: GCF_050871925.1. Classification (NCBI taxonomy): domain Bacteria; kingdom Bacillati; phylum Actinomycetota; class Actinomycetes; order Kineosporiales; family Kineosporiaceae; genus Kineococcus; species Kineococcus gurbantunggutensis. The sequence goes on along the minus strand of NZ_JBJLSG010000092.1, from coordinate 10,991 downwards.
GCCCTGCGCGCGCCCACCCGGTCGGCGAGGTTCCCGGCGAACAGCAGCAGCGCGGCGAACAGCAGGGTGTACCCGTCGACGACCCACTGCTGCACCGCGGTGCCGCCGCCGAGGTCGTCGCGGATGCTGGGCAGGGCGACGTTGACGATGGAGATGTCCAGGGTGATGAGGAAGAACCCCAGCGACGCCACCGCCACCACCACGCGGGCTCGGGGGCCGTCGGGTGCCGGTGCGCCCGGGTGCGGGGCCGGCTCGGGTGGACGGACGTCGCTGCTGGTCACGTCGACCTCTCGGTGGTGCAGTTCCGGGCGAGTGCGATCGTCGCACGGCGGGCCGGACGCGCACGCCCGGAGGGAGCGCTCCCCCGCGGGGCGTGGGGCGCCGCAGCCCCGCAGGACTGGCCGGGCTCGCCGCGCCCTGGCAGGCTCCGTCCCGGTGGAGCACCTCGCCGAGGTCCGCGGAGCGTGCAGCAGCGCGCCGAGCAGCACACCGGGGAGATCCACTGGATTCGCTGTCGAGGGCGCAGCGGCGGCACCACGCGCACCCGCGCGGGGGCGGCGTCGCCGACTGGTTCCTCACCCGGGACGAGCGCGGCAACGGCGCCACCGCCCTGCCGGCGTGGAGCCGGGGCAACCTCGTGCGCCCGCTCGTGGACGGGGCGAGCTACTTCCCGGCGCTGGCGGCTGCGCTGGCCGGTGCGGGGGAGGGGGACCTGGTGCTCTTCGCCGACTGGCAGGGCGACCCCGACGAGCTGCTCACCGAGCACGGGCCCACGATCGCGCAGGCCCTCACCGGCGCCGCCCGCCGCGGGGCGGTGGTCAAGGGGCTGGTGTGGCGATCGCCGTGGGACTGGCAGCGCCTGGTGCCCGAGCGCAACCGCCACCTGGCCCAGCACGTGCGCGGCGGCGCGGAGGTCCTGCTGGACCAGCGGGTGCGCACCCTGGGCAGCCACCACCAGAAGTTCGTCGTGGTCCGCCGCGCCGGGCGCCCGCAGGACGACGTCGCCTTCGTCGGCAGCCTGGACCTGGCGCACTCGCGCCGCGACGGCCCCGGCCACCGCGGGGACCGCCAGCGCATGTCCTTCGGCCGCCGCTACGGTCGGCACCCCTCCTGGCACGACGTCCACGCCGAGGTCCGCGGCCCGGCGGTGGCGGAGGTGGAGACGGTCTTCCGTGAGCGCTGGGAGGACCGCGCACCGCTGTCGCTGCTGCCGTGGCAGGTGCTCTCCGACGTGGTGCGCCGCCTGGTGCACCGCCCGCGCCCGCTGCCCGCGCAGTCGCCGGCACCGGCGCCGGCCGGTCCGTGCGCGGTGCAGCTGCTGCGCACCTACCCGCGACGCTGGCCGCGCTACCCCTTCGCGCCCGAGGGTGAGCGCAGCGGCGCCGCCGGGCACGCCAAGGCGCTGCGCCGGGCGCGGCGGCTGGTGTACCTGGAGGAGCAGTTCCTGTGGTCCGAGCAGGCCGTGCGGGTCTTCGCCGACGCGCTGCGCACCGCACCGGGGTTGCAGCTGGTCGTCGTGGTGCCGCGCCACCCCAAGCGCGGCGGGCTCGCGGCGCCGCCGCTGCTGCTGGGGCAGGTGCGCGCCCTGCGCCTGCTGCGGGCGGCCGGCGGGGAGCGGGTGCACGTCTTCGACCTGGAGGACGAGCGGGGGGAGCCGGTCTACGTGCACTCCAAGGTCACCGTCGTGGACGACGTGTGGGCGTGCGTGCGCAGCGACAACCTCAACCGCCGGTCGCAGACGCACGACTCCGAGCTGTCCGTCGCCGTCCTCGACGAGATCCGCGACGCGCGCCACCCCGCCGACCCCGCGGGGCTGGGGGACGGGGCGCGCCGCTTCGCGCGCGAGCTGCGCCTGCGCCTGATGCGCGAGCACCTGGGCAGGCTGGGACCGGACGGCGAGGACGGCGACGACGCCGACCTGCTCGACCCCGACGCCGCCGTGCGGGTCCTGCGGCGCAGCGCCGCCGCGCTGGACGCCTGGCACGCCGCCGACCGGCGCGGACCGCGCCCGGCGGGGCGGCTGCGCGCGCACCGCGACCCGGTGCTGCCGCGCTGGCAGCAGCTCCTCGCCGCGCCCGTGCAGCGCACCGTGCTCGACCCGAGCGCGGTCCACCACCCCGCCGAGCCGGCGGGTGGGACACCGGACGCGCGACCGGCGTCGTGGCGACGGCGCGGGGAGGAGGGGTGATGCCGGAGGAACGGGACGGCACGGGTGGAGAGCGGGACGGGAAGGGCGGCACCCTGGTGCGCGGCATGCGCAGCACCGTGGGGCGCGAGAGCACGACGTTCGGGTTCTCGATCCTCATCACGGTGACGTTCGGGCTCCTGCAGAGCCTGCAGGGCAGCCCGGACGTGCTGCGGATCGTGCTGTACGCCGTCGGTGCCGTCATGTCCTTCACGCTGCTGGAGGCGGTGCTGTCGCGGGGCTTCCGCGCCCCCATGCCCCAGCACCGCACCAGGACGCTGGCGCTGGGCACGAGCTTGAACGTGCTCTCGGTGCTCGCCGGGCTGGCCGGCGCGTACCTGCTCGCGCGGTGGGGTCCGCACGTCCTGGTGTGGCCCGCGGCGCCATTCGCCGCCGGGGTGCTCTACCTCCTCGTCGAGAGCGTCGAGACGGCGCTGTCGGAGAAGGTGCTCGCCCGGCGCGGGGACCGCGATGCGCAGGAGGTGTCCGACTGAGCCGTGCCGCAGCACCCCTGGCGGAGCCGGCTCCCGGGTGTTAACCGCGGCGGCGCGCGGGTAGGGGGTGGTCAGGCGCTGCTCTCGAGGTGGTCGAGCACGGTCACCGGCAGGCGCCGACGACGCGGAGGTTCCCGTGAGCACCGTCAGCGACATGCTCGGCACGTACCCGCAGGACCTCGGCGGCGTGGACCGCGAGAAGCTCATCGCCTGCATCGAGGAGTGCTTCCGCTGCGCGCAGGCGTGCACCGCGTGCGCGGACGCCTGCCTGAGCGAGGACATGGTCGCGGAGCTGAGGACGTGCATCCGCACCAACCTGGACTGCGCCGACGTGTGCGTGGCCACCGGCAAGGTCCTCTCCCGGCACACCGGCTACGACGCCAACCTCACCCGCGCGGTGCTGACCGCGTGCGCGGCGGCGTGCAAGGCGTGCGGCGACGAGTGCGCCAGCCACGCGGAGATGCACGAGCACTGCCGCGTGTGCGCCGAGGCGTGCCGGGCCTGCGAGAAGGCCTGCACCGACCTGCTCGCGACCCTGGGCTGAGCGCGGGCGCACCACCGCGGCCGGCGGCCGTGGGGCACCGGTGACCGAGCGGACCGCCGAAGTGCGGGGCACCCGCGGAGCACGCCGTTTGTCCACCGGCGGTCCGGGTAGCCCTGCGGTATGGCGAAGAACTCGGACAACCCCGACCCGGACGACCTGCCCAGCACCATCGCGCGCTCGGACGAGAAGGCCCAGCACACCTACGCCAAGACGCTGGAGCACGCCGAGGAGGAGTACGGCGACGGCCGGCGCGCCCACCAGACGGCGTACGCGGCGCTGAAGCACACCCACGAGAAGGTCGGCGACCACTGGGAACCCAAGGACCACAAGGGCCCCTCGGACGCCCGAGCCGAAGGCGGCAGGGACACCGACCGCCCCACCGCCGGCGGGGTGGACGCCAACGCCACCAAGGAGCACCTCATGGACGTCGCCAAGCGCCTGGATGTCCCCGGCCGCTCCTCGATGACCAAGGACGAGCTCGTCCGGGCCATCCAGAAGGCCAACGACAAGGAGAGCCGCAGGTCCCGCGAGAAGGAGTCCTGACCGGGGGCGGGGGCGCTCGCACCCCGACCGGGTACGTCTCCGCCTCGCTGGCCCGCCCCGCCTCCCGCAGCGGGTGGACCGGGTGCAGGGCCGTGGACTCGGGGGAGAACAGGAACGCGTCGCAGCGCCGGCTCGTCCACCGCCAGGCGCAGCAGGGGCTCCACGCTGCCGGCGCGCGGGCCGTCCTGCCGACCGCGCCGCCGGGCCCGGTGCGCTGCCGGCAGCCGGAGCCGGCGGCAGCGCACCGGGTCGGCGCCCGGGACCACCGTTGCGGGGTCACCGCTGCGGGGTCACCGCTCAGGAGAACGCCGCCGCGTACGCGCCCCCGACGATCTCCCCGTCGGCGACGATGACGTGGTCCTTCTCGATCGGCTGCCCGGCCAGGTACGCCTGCAGGCAGACCCGGGTGTCGGCGGCGTAGCGGCGCTGGGCGTCCAGGGTGGTGCCCGACACGTGCGGGGTGAGCGCCTGGTGCGGCATCCGCCGCCACGGGTGGTCCGCCGGCGCCGGCTCGGGGTACCACACGTCCCCGGCGTAGCCGCCCAGCTGCCCGGACTCCAGCGCCTGCACCAGCGCGTCGGTGTCCACGATGCCGCCGCGGGCGACGTTGACGAGGAACGCGCCGCGCTTCATGCCCGCCAGGACCTCGCGGTCGAACAGCCGCTCCGTCTCGGGGGTCAGCGGCGCGGTGACGACGATGGCGTCGCAGCGCTCCTGCATCTCCTCCAGCCGCGCGTAGCGCGCCCCGATCACCGCTTCCTGCGGGTGCTCCAGGCGGGTGCGCTTGTAGTACAGCGTGTCCACGTCGAACGCCTTCAGGCGGATCGCGATGAGCTGCCCGATCGCGCCGGCGCCGTAGATCCCCACCGTCTTGCGCTCCAGGTCCCACGAGCGCTGCGCGATCTCGCCGATGTCCCAGCGGCCGTCGACGACCTGCTGGTGGGCGGGCAGGTAGTTGCGCACCAGGGCCAGCAGCTGCATCACGGCGTGCTCGGCGACGCTGACGACGTTGCTGCCGGTCTGCTCGGCCACGGTGATGCCGCGCTCGGCGGCCGCCTTGAGGTCCACGTGGTCCGAGCCGACTCCCGCGGTCAGGATCAGCTTCAGGTCCGGCGCGGCCTGCAGCACCTCGCGGGAGGCGTACACCGGCCAGAACGGGGTGGTGATGAGCACCTCCGCCTCGCGCAGCTGCTCGGTCAGCTCCTCGCCCTCGCGCACGGAGGTGGAGACGACCTCGTGGCCCTCGCTCTCCAGCCACTCGCGCAGGCCCAGCGCGTTCTCGGCGCACCCGAGCAGGTCGGGCGGCGCGCCGCCCTCGGGAGCGGGGTACAGCGACATGACGATCCTCACGGGGTCCTCCTCGGGCCGGTGCGGTGGACGTCGGGCCCGTACCCGTCCTCGGGCCGTCCATGCGGTTCACCGGGCGGGGAAGTGGGCAAGGACCGGCTGGACGACCGTCCGGCGCCGCCCCACCCGCTGGTGCGATCCACCTGCACACCCACCTCCACGCCCACGACCCCCAGGAGCGCCCGTGCCCCCCACCTGGCTGACCGTGCTCTCCTGGACCGCGCTGACGGCCGCGTTCGCCAGCGCCGCGGTGATCCTGTGGGACACGTACGGCCGCGGGCACCGCCAGCAGATGCGCGTGATGGAAGCCGTGTGGCCGATCACCGCCCTGTACTTCGGCCCGCTCGCGGTCTGGGGCTACCGGCGCTTCGGCCTGCCGCAGTCCCCGCGCTGGCGCGAGGAGAACGGGCTGGAGCGGGCGCCGGGCAAACCCGGCTGGGCGACCGTGTCGATCGGGGTCAGCCACTGCGGCGCCGGGTGCACGATCGGCGACGTCGTCGCCGCCACCGCCGTGTTCTGGCTCGGGCTGAGCCTGTTCGGGCAGGAGCTGTTCGCGGAGTACCTCGCCAGCTTCGTCCTGGCGGTGCTGCTGGGCCTGGCCTTCCAGTACTTCGCCATCGCCCCGATGCGCGGGCTGGGGCTGCGCGAGGGGATCGTGGCGGCCACCAAGGCCGACATCCTCTCGCTGGTCGCCTTCGAGGTGGGCCTGTTCGCGTGGATGGCGCTGATGCGCTTCGTCCTCTTCCCCGAGGACCCGCTGCGCCCGGACAGCGCCGCGTACTGGTTCGGCATGCAGGTCGGCATGGTGATCGGGTTCTTCACGTCCGTGCCGGCCAACGTCTGGCTCATCCGCCGCGGCATCAAGGAAGCCATGTGAGCGGTGCGGGGGAGCGCGGCCCCGCGGCCGAGCGGGTCCACCGCGGCGTGCTCACCGCCGGTCCTGGCGCCGGTGGCGAGGCCGTGGGCTCCGGGTCCTCGTCCAGCGGGTGCCGCCCGTGGCGGCCTCACTCGAAGCGGGCGGCCCGCGCCTCCACGTCGAAGAGGACCTCGTCGGCGGCGTCCGGGCTGACCGTCCCCTCGCGGCGCGCCTCCAGCACGGTCTCGCGCTCGGCGTCCAGGGCCCGCACCAGCAGCCGCTGCAGGGCCTGCACCTCTCCGGGCTGCGCCTCTCCCCGGTCCAGCAGCGAGACCACGGCCTCCTGGTGCTCCAAGCGCGAGCGGTAGCGCGCGCTCGCCGCCCGCCGAGCCGCCTCGGGCAGGTCCTCCCCGGCGTCCTCCACCGCCCGCAGCGCCGCAGCGGTCGCCTCCCGGCGCAACCGGCGGACGTCGGCGTCCACGTCGGTGGGGTCCGCCACGTGCAGGCGCCGCACCAGCGGGGCCAGCGTCAGGCCCTGCGCCACCAGGGTCACCAGGACGGTGACCAGCGCCGTGAGCACCACCTCGGCGCGGTAGGGGAAGTCGCCGTCCGCGCCGGTCAGCGGCAGCGCCAGGGCCGTCGCCACGGTCACCACGCCGCGCATCCCCGCCCACGAGGCCACGGTGGCCTCCCGCCAGCCGGCGGGCGTGGCCGAACCGCGCCGGCGGGCGCGGCGCCCGGCGAGGGCGGAGGCGGCGTGGACGACGGTGAAGCGGGTGAGGACCAGCGCGGCGACGACGGCCGCGGCCATCACCAGCGCGTGGGTGTTGCCCAGTTCCGAGGTCTCCTCCAGCACGGAGGTCAGCTCCAGGCCGAGGAAGCCGAAGAGCAGCCCGGTGACGGCGAAGTCCACGTAGCGCCACACCGCCCGTCCCAGCAGCCAGCCGCCCGAGGTGGTGGCTCCCGGTCCCCGCGCGCGCAGGAACATCCCCGCCGCCAGGACGGCCAGCACGCCGGAGGCCTCGACGGCGTCGGCGACCAGGTAGGCGGCGAACGGCAGGGCGAGGGTGATCGTGGTCTCCACCGACGCGTCGCGCAGCCGGGCCAGCGCCCACCGGGCGAGCACGCCCGCGAGCAGGCCGACGGCCGTGCCGCCGGCGACCTCCAGGGCCAGCCGCCAGCCGACCTCGGCCACGCCGATGCTCCCGGCGGTCACCGCGACGAGGGCGACCTGGTACGTGGTGAGGGCGGTGGCGTCGTTGAACTGCCCCTCGCCCTCCAGGACCGTCACCAGCCGCGGCGGCAGGCGCAGCCGGCGGGCCACCGCGGTGGCGGCCACCGGGTCGGGCGGCGCGACGACGGCGCCCAGCACCACCGCCACCGCCCACGGCAGGCCGAAGGCGCGGGCGACCAGGGTGACCACCGCGGCGCTCACCAGCGTGAGCCCGACGGCCAGGGCCACCACCGAGCGGGCGTCGCGGCGCAGCTCGCGCAACGAGCCGCGCTGGGTGGTGGCGAACAGCAGCGGCGGCAGCACCAGCGGCAGGATGACCTCCGGCGGCAGCCGCGGTGAGGGGATCTGCGGCACCAGGGCCAGCAGCAGCCCGTAGATCGTCAGCACCACCGGTTGCGGCACCCCGATCCGGGCGGCGAGAGGGGTGAGGACCACGATCCCCAGCACCAGCAGACCCAGCAGCGCGACGACGTCCACCCCGCGATGGTGGTGGCGGGTGGGGGGCCCCACCACTCGGGGGCGCCGGGGTGCCCCGGAGTCCGGTGGATCCGCGTGCATGGCGCGCGCCGGGGCGGGTAGGGGACCGGCGTGGCCGACACGAAGGACGGACCGGAACTGCACCCCACGACGAAGGAGCTGGCGAGCGGGGCGAACTTCGCCGCCATCTCCACCCTGCTGCCCAGCGGGCGCATCCAGACGCAGTACATCTGGGTCGGCGTCGACGGCGACAGGCTGTACGTCAACACCGAGGACCACCGGCAGAAGTTCCACAACCTCGAGCGCGACGCCCGCGTGACGATCGCGATCCGCGACGAGCGCAACGCCTACCGCTACGCCGAGGTGCGCGGGACGGTGGGCGACGTCGAGCGCGGGCAGGCCGCGCGGGACCGGATCGACGTGCTGTCGCAGAAGTACGAGGGCAAGCCCTACCCGCCGGAGCAGATCAAGACCGAGCGGGTCACGGTGTTCATCGTGCCCGAGCGGCAGACGATCTCCGGCTGAGCGCGGCCCGGCAGGACAGGACGCCCAGGAGGAGGAGAAGCGTGACGAGCACCGCCCACCAGGACCCGACACCGCCCGCCGACGAGCCCGTGGGCGAGCTGGAGCTCGTGCACGCCTTCCACGGCCCCATGCCCACCGGCGTCACCGTCTCGCACGGCGGCCGGGTCTTCGTCTGCTACCCGAAGTGGGGCGACGAGGTCCCGGCGACCGTCGCCGAGATCGTCGACGGGCGCGAGGTCCCCTTCCCCGACCAGGCGTGGAACAGCCCCGACGGCGACGACGACGAGGGCGCGCTGGTCTCGGTGCAGAGCGTCGTCGTGGACCCCGCGGACCGGTTGTGGGCGCTGGACACCGGCAGCCCGATGTTCGCCCCCACGAAGCCCGGCGGCCCGAAGCTGGTGCGCTTCGACCTGGCGACGGGCGCGGTCGAGCAGGTCATCACCTTCAGCCCCGACGTGGCGCTGGAGAGCACCTACCTCAACGACGTGCGCTTCGACCTGCGCGCCGGCGAGGCGGGCACCGCGTACATCACCGACTCCTCCGACTCCGGCCCCAACGCCCTGATCGTGGTGGACCTGGCCTCCGGCCGGTCCTGGCGGCGGCTGCACGAGCACCCCTCCACCAAGGCCGAGCCACTGTCCGCGTTCCGCCCCGTGGTGGAGGGCCGCCCGTTCATGCAGCGCTCGCAGGACGGCTCCACCCAGCCGGTGTCGATGGGCGCCGACGGCATCGCGATCTCCGCCGACGGCGAGCGGCTGTTCTACTGCCCGCTGGCCTCGCGGCGCTGGTACAGCGTGCCCACCGCGGCGCTGCGCGACACCTCCCTGGACGACGCGGCCGTGGCGGCCACCGTGGTCGACGAGGGCGACAAGGGCACCGGCTCGGACGGGCTGGAGACCGACGACGCGGGCCGGCTCTACCTGACCGCGTACGAGCAGGACGCGGTGCTGCGCCGGCTGCCCGACGGTTCCTTCGAGACGGTGGTGCACGACCCGCGGCTGCTGTGGACGGACACCCTCTCCGTCGCCGACGGCTGGCTGTACGTCACCGCCAACCAGCTGCACCGCCAGCCCACCTACCAGGGCGGGCAGGACCTGCGGCGCAAGCCCTACGCCCTGTTCCGCACCCGCATCGACGCCGGTCCCGTGCGGCTGCGCTGAACGCGCCACCGCGAGCACGACGAGCGACGACCGCGGGACCACCAGGACCACGAGGAGGAGACCAGACGTGAAGGCGATCGTGTGGCACGGGGTCGGCGACATCCGGCTCGACGAGGTGCCCGACCCGAGGATCCAGGACCCCTACGACGCCGTCGTGCGGATCACCACCAGCGCCATCTGCGGCACCGACCTGCACTTCGTGCGCGGCACCATGAGCGGCATGCGCGAGGGCACGATCCTGGGCCACGAGGCCGTCGGGGTCGTCGAGGAGGTCGGGTCGGGCGTGCGCAACCTGCGCCCCGGCGACCGCGTCGTGGTCCCCTCCACCGTGGCGTGCGGGTCGTGCTCGTACTGCCGCGCCGGCTACTACTCCCAGTGCGACAACGCCAACCCGAACGGCAAGACCGCCGGGACCACGTTCTTCGGCGGCCCGCAGGCCGCCGGCGGCCTGGACGGGATGCAGGCGGAGCTGGTGCGCGTGCCGTTCGCGCACGTCGGCCCCGTCAAGGTGCCCGACTCGGTGACCGACGACCAGGCCATCATGATCTCCGACATCTTCCCCACCGCCTGGTTCGGGGCCAAGCTCGCCGAGGTCGGCGACGGCAACACCGTCGCGGTCTTCGGCGCCGGGCCGGTCGGCCTGTTCGCGGTCGTCTCCGCGTTCCGGCAGGGCGCCGGCCGGGTCATCGTCGTCGACGGGATCGCCTCGCGCCTCGACGCCGCGCGCCGGCTGGGCGCCGAGACGATCGACTTCAACGCCGAGGACCCCGTCGCCGTCCTGCAGGACATCACCGGCGGTGCCGGCCCGGACCGGGTCATCGACGCCGTCGGGGTGGAGTCCGAGCGCCCCAAGAGCGGCCCGGCCGCGGAGGCGTCCGGGCAGCAGGCGGAGCAGTTCGCCGCCGAGGTGGCCGGCAACGCCCCCGAGACGAACCAGCAGGGCGACACCTTCAAGCCGGGGGACTCGCCCTCGCAGGCCGCGCAGTGGTACGTGCAGGCCATCGCCAAAGCCGGCACCGTGGGGATCATCGGGGTGTACCCGCCCACGATGAACAGCTTCCCCATCGGACAGGCGATGAACAAGAACCTCGTGCTGAAGATGGGCAACTGCGAGCACCGCCGGTACCTGCCGCCGCTGCTGGACCTGGTCGCCTCCGGGCTGGTGGACCCCTCCACCGTCCTGACGCAGGACCTGCCGCTGGCGCAGGACGCCCTTCAGGCGTACCAGCACTTCGACCGGCGCGAGCCGGGGTGGACCAAGACGGTCCTGACGCCGGGGGCTTGAGCCCCCGGGGACGTGTCGGTGATCGGGGCGTCCTCGTCGGCGCACCCCGCACCGCGGGCACGTGTGAACGCCCCACGACGGGGTACTGGAGAAGCACCCCGTCGAGCACGGGAACCGAGCACGGAGAGGAGGGGTCGTCGTGGGTCTGATCTCCGGTGTCCTCAAGGGTGCCGTCATCCAGAAGATCGTCAGCCGGCTGACGAGCAGCGGCAAGCGCCGCGCCTGAGCGACGGTGGGGGGGGGGGGGGGGGGGGGGGGGGGGGGGGGGGCGCGCCGCGGGCGCGGGTGGAGGGGGGCGCGGAGCGCGGCCGGGGCGTGCCGGGCGGCCCCCGCGCCCGCGG
>NZ_JBJLSG010000091.1:0-20806 GCF_050871925.1 Kineococcus gurbantunggutensis | reverse complement strand
CCTTCCCCCGCGGTGATCGAGGAAGTGGCAACTTCCTTGATCACCGCGGGAGGGGGGCTCCGGTGCCGGCCCGGGGGTTCGAGGAGGCGCGGGGGAGGGGCGGGCGGGTCAGAAGTCGGTGGGCGCGCCGTGCTCGAGCGGGCGCAGCTCCAGGCCGCCGAGGTTCGCGGCCTGGCCGGAGTACAGGCCCAGGCCGATCGGCGAGAGCAGCGCGTCGTGGATGGCGAAGCCGGTGCCCGCGCGCACGGCGCGCACGAAGTCGATCATCTCCTTGCTCGCGGCCCACGGGGCGCTCAGCGGCAGCGCGAGCACGTCCACGCCGGCCGGCGCCACGGCGTAGGTGTCGCCCGGGTGGAAGAGCGTCGGCTCGCCCTCGGCGCGCAGCAGCAGCCCGACGTTGCCCACGCGCGGGACGTCGGCGTGGATGACGGCGTGCTCGCCGCCGACGGCCTCCACCGTCAGGTCCCCGACCGTCAGGGAGGAGCCGGCGTGCAGCGCGGCGGCGTCGATGCCCGCCCCGCGCAGCGCGGCGGCCGTCTCCGGCTCGGCGTGCAGCGCGGCGCCGTCGTCGGACTCCAGCAGCTGCGGCAGCTTCTCGACGTCGACGTGGTCGGGGTGCTGGTGGGTGACCAGGACGGCGTCCAGGTCGCCCAGCTCCTCCCAGCCGCGGCTGAAGACGCCGGGGTCCAGCAGGACGCGGGCGCGGGCGGTCTCGACGAGCAGGCAGCTGTGCCCGTAGCGGGTGATGCGCATGGGCCCATGGTGGACCCCGGGCCCGCCGGGCGCGGCCCGGGGCGCGCTCCGGCGGTGACGCGGATATATCCGCGGGGTTACGTGGTGGAAACCTGGCGTCCCTAGCGTGGTGCGCACCGCGACCGCTGCGCTCCCGCGCCGGACGCGGCCCCCTCGGACCGCACCCGCTGGAGCAGCCATGACAGACGTGACACGTGCCGCGGTCGACGCCCCGGCGGTCACCGGGCACCACCTCGCCGGCGACGGCGTCGTCAAGGCCGGGTACCACCCGCGCCTGACGAACCCCGACCTCGCCCCGCTGCGCGAGCAGCGCTGGGGGTCGTACAACTTCTTCGCGTTCTGGATGTCCGACGTGCACAGCGTCGGCGGCTACGTCACCGCCGGCAGCCTGTTCGCGCTGGGCCTGGCGGCCTGGCAGGTGCTCGTCGCCCTCGTGGTGGGCATCGTCATCGTGTACTTCCTGTGCAACCTCGTCGCCCGGCCCAGCCAGGCGACGGGGGTGCCGTACCCGGTGGCCGCGCGCACCGCGTTCGGCGTGCTGGGCGCGAACGTGCCCGCCGTGATCCGCGGCGTGATCGCGGTCGCCTGGTACGGCATCCAGACGTACCTGGCCTCCAACGCCCTGGTGCTGCTGGCGCTGAAGCTGTCGCCGTCGTGGGCGCCGTACGCCGACGTCGACCAGCACGGGTTCCTGGGGCTGAGCACGATCGGCTGGGCCGCCTACGGGACGATGTGGGTGCTGCAGGCGCTGGTGTTCTGGCGCGGCATGGAGGCCATCCGCAGGTTCATCGACTTCTGCGGCCCGGCCGTGTACGTCGTCATGTTCGCCCTGGCCGGCTACCTCGTGGCGAAGGCCGGGTTCTCGAACGTCTCGCTGAACCTGGGGACCGTGGAGCACACCGGCCTGGCCGCCGTCGGCGTCATGGTCAGCGCGATCGCCCTGGTGGTCTCGTACTTCTCCGGCCCGATGCTCAACTACGGCGACTTCGCCCGCTACGGGCGCAGCATGGCCGCGGTGAAGAAGGGCAACTTCCTGGGCCTGCCGGTGAACTTCCTGGTGTTCGCGGTGCTGTGCGTGGTGACCGCCTCGGCCACCGTCCCGGTGTACGGCGAGCTCATCACCGACCCGGTGGAGACCGTCTACCGCATCGACAGCGTCACCGCCGCCGTCATCGGCTGCCTGACGTTCATCATCGCCACCATCGGCATCAACATCGTGGCGAACTTCGTCTCCCCGGCGTTCGACTTCTCCCACGTGGCGCCGCAGCGCATCAGCTGGCGCGCGGGCGGGATGATCGCCGCGGTCGGCTCCGTGCTCATCACCCCGTGGAACCTGTACAACTCGCCCGAGACGATCCACTACACGCTGGACACCCTGGGCGCGTTCATCGGCCCGCTGTACGGCGTCCTCATCGCCGACCACTACCTGGTGAAGAAGCGCGTGGTCGTCGTCGACGACCTCTACACGATGGACCCGCGGGGCACGTACCACTACGTCAAGGGCTGGAACCCGGTGGCGGTGGGCACCACCGCGGCCGGCGCGGTCGTGGCGATGGCCGTGGTGTTCGCCGGCAGCAGCACCGCCGCCTCGTTCAGCTGGTTCATCGGCGCCGGCGTGGCGTTCCTGGGCTACCTGGCGCTGCGCAACTCCATCCCCCAGCCCGCTCCGCAGCCGGAGCGCCGGTGAGCGCGGAGGGCCCCACGCTCCTCGTGGTGAACGTCAACACCACGGCGTCCGTCACCGAGGTGATCCGGCGCAGCGCCCTCGCGGCCGCTGCGCCGGGCACCGCGGTGGTCGCCCTGACCCCGCGGTTCGGCCCGGCGTCGGTGGAGTCCAACGTGGAGAGCCACCTGTCCGCCGTGGGCGTGCTCGACGCGGTGCTCACCCACGAGGGGCGCTACGACGCCGTCGTGCACGCCGGTTTCGGCGAGGTCGGCCGCGAGGCGCTGCAGGACGTGCTCGACGTCCCGGTCGTCGACATCACCGAGGCCGCCGCGCACACCGCCTGCCTGCTCGGGCGCACCTACGGGGTGGTCACCTCCCTGGACCGCACCGCCCCCGCCATCCGCGACCGGCTGCTGCTGGCGGGGCTGGAGCGGCGCTGCTCGGGCGTGCGCAGCGTGGACCTGCCGGTGCTGGAGCTGGAGGCCGACCCGGAGGTCACCGCCAAGGCGTTCGTCGCGCAGGCCCTGCGGTGCGTGGAGGAGGACGGCGCGGAGGTCGTCGTCCTCGGCTGCGCGGGCATGGCCGGGCTGCACGGGGCCGTGCGCGACGCCCTGCCGGTGCCGGTCGTGGACGGCGTGGCGGCCGCGGTGCGCCTGGCGGAGTCCCTGGTGGCCCTGGGCCTGGGCACCTCGAAGGTGCGCAGCTACGCTGCGCCGCGGGCCAAGGAGGTGCGGGGGTGGCCGTGGCCGGCCCCCGCGGCGCGCGACGCGGGAGGTCGGTCGGGTGGGGCGGTACCCGGCGCCGGTGGGCGCCCCTAGCGCGCGTCCCGTGCTGGACGCGATCCGCCGCGACATCGTCGAGGGCGTCGTGCCGCCGGGGTCGGTGCTGGAGGTCGACGTCCTGGCCGCCGAGCACGACGTCAGCCGCATCCCGGTGCGCGAGGCCCTCATGACGCTCGTGGGCGAGGGGCTGGTGGAGCACCGCCTGCGGCGCGGGTACACGGTGACGCTGCTGGCCGACGGCGAGCTGGCCGAGCTGTACTCCGTGCGCGGCGCCCTGGAGCTGGCGGCGCTGGCCGTGGCGGTGCGGCACGTCGCCGACGAGGACGTCGCGGCCGCGGCGCTGGCCCACGAGGCGCTGCAGCGGGCCGTGCGCGACGGCGACGAGCGCGAGTACCACCGCGCCTCGCGCGCCTTCCACGCGGCGCTGACGCGCCCGTCGGGGATGCCGCGCCTGCTGGCGGTGTTCGACCGCGTCTGGGACCTCACCGACCCCTACCGGCCCATGGAGGACCTCGGCGCGCAGGAGGCGGCGCGCCTGCACGCCGAGCACGGCGCGATGCTGGCCGCGTTCGCCGCCGGCGACGCCGCCGCGCTGCTGGCCGAGGCCGCCGCGCACCAGGAGAACCTCTCCGCCCGCGTGCGGGGCAGGGAGTTCGCCCCGCCGGCGCCGCCGGCGCCGCTGCGGCGGGCGAGGCGCAGGACCGGCGCGGGCGCGGACGGCGCCGGCGCGACGACGAGCGAGGAGGACGCGTGAGCGTGGACGGCGCAGAGGGTCCGGCGGGTTCCGCGGGTTCCGCGGGTTGGGCGGCCGGCCCGGTGGACCTGGTGGTGCGGGCGGCGCGGGCCGTCGTCGACGGCGCCGAGCGGCCCGTCTCCCTCGGCGTGCGCGCCGGGCGCATCACCGGCCTGGCCACGCGCGGCGCCGCCTGGGACGCCGCGCGCGAACTCGTCCTCGCCGACGACGAGGTGCTGCTGCCCGGCCTGGTGGACACCCACGTCCACGTCAACGAGCCCGGCCGCACCGAGTGGGAGGGTTTCGCCTCAGCCACCCGCGCCGCCGCCGCCGGCGGCGTCACCACGATCGTCGACATGCCGCTGAACAGCGTCCCCGCCACGCTCGACCCCGCGGCCCTGGAGGTCAAGCGGGCCGCTGCGGCCGGGCAGTGCGCCGTCGACGTGGGGTTCTGGGGCGGGGCCGTGCCCGGCAACGCCGACGCGCTGGTGCCGCTGCTGCGGGCCGGGGCGTTCGGCGCCAAGTGCTTCCTGCTGGACTCCGGGGTGCCGGAGTTCCCGCCGCTGGACCCCGCCGGCCTGGAGGAGGCCATGACGCGCCTGGCCGCCGCCGACGGCCTGCTCCTCGTGCACGCCGAGGACGCCGAGGGCATCGCCGCCGCCACCGGGCCCGGCGGGCCCGTGTTCGCCGACTTCGTCGCCTCGCGCCCGCCCTCGGCCGAGGCCGCCGCGGTGCGCGCCGTCGCGCGGGCCGCGCTGCGCACCGGTGCGCGCGCCCACGTCGTGCACCTGTCCTCCGCGGTGGGCCTGGCCGAGGTCGCCGCCGCCCGGGCCGCCGGCGCGCGCCTGACCGCCGAGACGTGCCCGCACTACCTCGCGCTGGACGCCGCCCACGTGCCCGACGGGGCCACCCCGTTCAAGTGCTGCCCCCCGATCCGCGACCGCGCCGAGCAGGACGCGCTGTGGGCGGGCCTGCTCGACGGCACCATCGACTGCGTCGTCTCCGACCACTCCCCGTGCACCGCGGACCTCAAGCGCCTGGACACCGGCGACTTCGGCGCCGCCTGGGGCGGCATCGCCTCCGTGCAGATCGGCCTGCCGGTGGTGTGGACCGCCGCGCGCGAGCGGGGGGTGCCGCTGGCGCAGGTGGTGTCGTGGATGTCCCGCGCGACCGCGGACCTGGTCGGCCTGGCCGACCGCGGCCGCCTGGCCCCCGGCCGCGTCGCCGACCTCGCGGTCTTCGCCCCCGAGCAGGCGTGGACGGTGCGCGCCACGGACCTGCTGCACCGCAACGCCGTCACCCCCTACGACGGCCGCGCCCTGACCGGCGCCGTGCGCTCCACGTGGCGGCGCGGCGAGCGCGTCGACCTCGCCGGCGCCCCGCGCGGGGAGCTGCTGCGGGCTCCGGTGCGCGCGGTGGTGTGAACCGGGGTCCCCGGGGGTTCCCGGGGACCCCGTCGTGGTGGGGGCGGGGCGGAGGGCGCCCCTCAGCGCCCGGTCGGCTCCTCCGCGACGGCGAGGCCGCGGGTGAGGTCGATGACGCGGCGCGGCGGGGGCGGGGCGTCGAGGAAGAGGACCTCGACGGGCTCGGCGGTGCCCTCGCGCCGGTGCGGCGCGTCGGGGGGTCGGTGGTAGGTGCGCACGCCGGCCGCCACCTCCAGGACGCCGGCGGCGGCGCAGACCGCGGCGGTGGGCAGGCCGGTGGCGGCGGCGACCTCCTCGGCGCGCAGCGCGCCGCGGTGGGTCCGGTACCAGGTGCGCAGGTGCTCCAGGACGGCTCGCTCTTCGGTGCTCAGGTCGGGCACGGGGAACCTCCAGCGTGGCGCGGGGTCGTACGCGGGTCGCGGGGACGTGTCCTGGGGGAGTACCCCGGGGACGCGCCGGCCGAACCCCTCCGGGCCCGGCGGCTCCGGGGCGGCCCTCAGGCGCCCTCCTCCACGGCCAGCTCGGCCCACACGGTCTTGCCGTCGCCGGCGACGGAGACGCCCCACTCGTCGGCGACGGCCTCGACGATGCCGAGGCCGCGCCCGCCGAGGGCGTCGGGGCCGGCGTGGCGCTCCAGGGGGTGGCGGGTGGAGCGGTCGTGCACGTTGACCGTCAGCCGCCGGGCGCCGCGGTCGTAGCGCAGCAGGACGCCGCCGGGGGCGTCGGTGTGCACCAGGGCGTTGGTGACGAGCTCGCTGAGCACGAGCTCGGCCTCGTCGAGGAGCACCTCGGCCCCCCAGGCGCTCAGGGCGGTGCGCAGGAACGCGCGGGCCTGGGCGACGGCGCGCACGTCGCCGGGCAGGGGCAGCGCCGCCTCCTCGAGCTGGGCGCTGGGGCCGCGGTACTCCAGGACGAGCATGGCGGCGTCGTCGTCGAGGCGGTGCGGGATGTTCGCGGTGATGCGGTCGGCGAGCTGCTCGCAGCTGATGTCGGGCTCGTCGGTGGTGGTGCGCCACACGGTGCGCCGCAGCGCCTCCCCGCCGCCCTCGAGCTGGTCGGCGCGCGACTCGACCACGCCGTCGGTGTAGAGCACGACGCGGCTGCGCCCGCGCAAGCGGTGCGTGGAGGCGGGGAAGGCGGCCGAGGGGTCCACGCCCAGGGGCGGGCCGGGTTCGGCGGTGAGCTCGCGCAGGCCGCGCTCGTCGGCGGCCAGGGGGGCGGGGTGCCCGGCGGTGGCGACGGTGACGGTGCCCGAGCCCTGGTCCAGGCGCACCAGGCAGCAGGTGGCGAACAGCTCCTCGGTCTGGTCGGCGAGCAGCCGGTTGGTGCGCTCCAGGGCGGCCGCGGGGCCGTGGCCCTCGGTGAGGTAGGCGCGCACGGCGGTGCGCAGCTGCCCCATGAGCCCGGCGGCGGTGGTGTTGTGGCCCTGCACGTCGCCGATGACGAACACGACGCCGTCGTCGAGGGCGACGGCGTCGTACCAGTCGCCGCCGACCTCGGCGCCCACGACGGCGGGCTGGTAGCGCACGGCGACGTCGACGCGCTCCAGGGCGGGCAGCCGCCGCGGCAGCAGGCCGCGCTGCAGCGTGCGGGCGAGCTCGGTGAGGGCGCTGACGGACTGGGCGAGGTTCTCGCGGGCGGCGCGCTCGGCGTCCAGGAGCTGGGCGCGCTCGAGGGCGAGGGCGACCTGGGCGGCGACGCTGACGAACAGCTCGACGTCGTCCTCGCCGGGGCCGACGGTGTCGCGGTTGACGACGAGGGCGCCCAGGGCGGTGCCGGCGCGGTCCACCAGCGGCACGGCGATGGTGGACAGCGTCGGCCACGGCAGCACCACGGCGGGGTCGCCGAGGGGTTCGGCGACCGCGTCGCGCACCACGACGGGGCGGCCGGTGCGCACGGCGCGGGCGACGCACTCGTCGCCGGCGGGGTCGAGGGTGCGCAGGGTCGCGGCCAGCTCGGGCGGCGCGGGCGGGTGGCCGTGCCCGACGAGCACGTCGCGGGAGCGGTCGGCGAGGTAGAGGGCGGCGGAGGTGCAGCCGGCGGTCTCGGCGACGGCGCGCGGGACGCAGGCGGTGATGTCGGCGGTGGTGGCGCTGGTGGACAGCAGCGCGGTGATGGACTGCAGCAGCGCGGTGCGCACGGCGGCGGCCTCGGCGGCGGCGCCGCGCTCCTCGGCGAGCTGGCGGGCGGCGAGCTGGGCGCCGAGCAGCAGGGCGTTGTCGACGGCGATGGCGGCCCCGCGGGCGGCGGACAGGGCGACGGCCTCGGCCTCCTCGTCGAAGCGGCCGGGCTCGCCGTGGCCGAAGAGCAGGGCGCCCAGGACGCGGCCGCCGGTGGAGGTGACGGGCACGGCGAGGTAGCTGCGCACGGGCACGTGGCCCTGGGGCATCCCGCGGGTGCTGCCGCGCCCGAAGCGCTCGTCGGTGAGGACGTCGTCGATGCGCACGGGGGCGCCGCCCTCGAAGGTGGGGGCGAACAGGGGGGTGTTGCGCACCGGGGCGGTGGTGGGGAAGGCGCCGGCGGCGGCGCCGGCGACGGTGAGCAGGTCCAGGCGGTCGCCGTGCTCGTCGCGGTCGTGGTAGAAGAACGCCCCGAACTGGGCGCCGGTGACGTCGGTGGCCGCCACGGTGGCGTCGTGCAGGATCGCGCGCAGGTCCTGGCCGTGGCGCAGCGACAGGGTCGTCACCTCGAGCAGCGTCTGGTGCTCGCGTCGTCGGTCCAGCACACTGAGAGCTTACTTGTGGTGACTGAGAGTGGTGGACCGTGGCGGGGCGGTGGAGTCGCGCACCACGAGGGTCGTCGCCAGCTCCACGCGCGGGTGCGGCACCTCCCGGCCGTCGGCCAGCTCCAGCAGGGTGCGCGCCGCGGTGCCGCCCATCTCCGCCAGCGGCTGGCGCACCGTCGTCAGCGGCGGCGAGGCCCAGGTGGCCAGCTCCAGGTCGTCGAAGCCGACGACGCTGAGGTCCTCGGGCACCCGCAGCCCGTGCCGGCGCACCGCCTCGTACACGCCCAGCGCCATCTGGTCGCTGGCGGCGAAGACCGCGGTCGGCGGGTCGGCCAGGTCCAGCAGCTCCTGCGCGGCCCGCAGCCCCGACGCCTGCCGGAAGTCGCCCTCGCGCACCAGCCCCGGGTCCAGCACCAGCCCGGCGGCCTCCAGCCCGGCCCGGTGCCCGTCCAGGCGCGCGCGGCTGCACAGCAACCGGGAGGGGCCGCCGACGTGCGCGACCCGCCGGTGCCCGAGCTGCACCAGGTGCGCCGCGGCGGCCATCCCGCCGGCCCAGTTCGTCGCGCCCACGCTCGGGGCGTCCAGCGGCGGCTGCCCGGCCGGGTCCACCACGACCAGCGGCACCGAGCTCTCCCGCAGCGCCGGGCCGAGGTCCTCCTGCAGCTGCGAGGTCACCAGCAGCACGCCGTCGCTGGCGCGCCGGTGCAGGTTCTGCAGCCACGCCTCGGCGGAGTCGGTGCGCCCGTGCACGGCGGAGACGACCGTGCCGGCGCCGGCGGCGTGCGCGACGTCCTCGACGCCGCGGATGATCTCCACGGCCCACGGGGAGTCCAGGTCGTCGAAGACGAGGTCGATCAGGAAGGCGCGCGAGCGCCGCGGCGCGCGCTGCACCCGGTAGCCGTGGTGGCGCAGCAGCGCCTCCACCTTCTCCCGCGTGGCCGCGGACACGTCGTCGCGGCCGTTGACGACGCGGGAGACGGTGGGCACCGAGACGCCCGCTTCGCGGGCGATCTCGGTGATCGTCACCTGACGGGTGTTCGGGGCGGGCACGAGGCGAACGGTAGTCGCAGCGGGCCCGCCCCGGGTGTCGCCCCGGTCAGCGGTGGCGGCGCGCGTCCCGCAGGCTGTCCTGCAGGGCGTGGTAGGCGGGCTTGCGCTCGTAGTCCTCGGTCATGACGGTGGCCGAGCCCTGGTTCGGGAAGAACACCGGCACCCAGGAGTACTTGTCGGTGAAGCCCCAGATGGTGAACGAGTTGCAGGTCCTCACGCCCAGGCAGGCGTCCAGCGCCCGCTGGTAGTAGTCGGCCTGCTGGGCCTGCTGCGCGGCCGTCGGCTCGTCCTCGCCCTCCTCCAGGGTGATGCGGACGTCCAGCTCGGTGATCGCGGTCTCCAGGCCGAGGTCGGCGAAGCGCTGCAGGTTCGCCTGCAGGTCGCCGGGGAAGCCGTAGTCCGTGCTCAGGTGGCTCTGCGGGGCGAAGCCGTCGACCGGCACGCCCTGGGCCTTGAGGTCCTGGATGAGCTCGTAGTAGGCGTTGCTCTTGGGGTTGATGCTCTCCACGCCGTAGTCGTTGAAGAACAGCTTCGCCTTCGGGTCCGCCTCGTGCGCCCAGCGGAACGCCTTGGCGATGACGTCCTCGCCCAGGCGCCGGATCCAGAGGTTCTCCTCGGTGCGCAGGGTGCCGTCCTCGAGGAAGATCTCGTTGGCGACGTCCCACTGCTGGATCTGGCCCGCGTAGCGGCCGACGACCTTCTGGATGTGCTCCTTGAGGATGCCCTCCAGCTCCGCGTCGCTCAGGGTGGGCTCGGCATCGATGAGCCACTGCGGGTTCTGGCTGTGCCACAGGAGGGTGTGCCCGCGCACGACCTGGCGGTTCTCCTTGGCGTAGCGGACGATCGCGTCGGCCGGGTAGAAGTTGTAGAAGTCCCGGCTGGGGTGGATGTACTCCCACTTCATCTGGTTCTCGGCCGACAGCGAGCTGAACTCGCGGGCCATGACCTGGCGGTACTCCACGTCGTACGCGAACGGGTCCGCGTAGTCCTGCTCCTCGTGGTGCCCGCCGCCGGCGACGGCGGTGCCGATGCGGAAGCCCCGCGGCGCGGCCGAGCGCAGGGTGTCGCGGTCGTGGCGGTCGCCGCGGTCGTGGCGCGCGCGCTCGGTGGCGGCGCGGTCGGTGCCGGCGCGGTCGGCGGTCGGCGCCTGCGCGGCGGCGGGGGCGACGACGGCGGCCAGGCTCAGGGGCACGACCGCGAGCGCGGTGGCGACCCGGGCGGCGCGGACGGTGGTGCGGGGGCTGCGTGCACGACGCATGCGTGTCTCCTCGGCTTCATCGCCAGGTTCCGGAAGAGTTCCGGTATCGGTGAGCCGGACTCTAGGCAGCCGCACAGGGACCGTCAAGCAGAACCCGGGGCACCGGGCGTGAAGCGGGCGTGAACCGACCGTGACCGCGCGGGTGCGCCGATCCGGCCCCCCGCGGCGCTGCTCGGCGCTGCTCGGCACGGCTCAGCCTTCCTCCGCGCGCCTCGGCCCGCCCCCGGACCCGCCCCCGGACCCGCCGTCCGCGCCGCCCAGCTCGCGCGCCAGCAGCGCCAGGTGCAGGGCCAGGCGCTCCTCCGGGTCGTCCAGGTCCCGGCCCAGGCGCTCGCGCAGCCGCTCCACCCGCCCGTACGCGGCCGGCCGGCTCAGCCCCAGCCGCGCCGCCAGCCGCGTCATCGACCCGCCGGCCTCCAGGTGCCCGCGCAGCAGCTCCAGCTGCCGCCCACCGTCCGGGGCGCCCAGCAGCGGCGCCAGCTGCGCCTCCACCCACGAGTGCAGCCGCGGGTCCTCGCGCAGCCGCCACAGCAGCCCGCGCGCGCCCAGGTCGGCGGCGCGGTGCACCGCGCCGGGGCGCCGGTGCGGCAGCGAGGCCGCCACCTCCGCGACGTGGGCGGCCTCCACCAGCCCCTCGCCGGCCGCGGCGAGCGTGCCGGCCACCGGCGCGGCGCCCAGGGTCAGCGCCCCGGGCCCGCCCGGCGCGCCCTCGGCCAGCGCCCGGCCCAGCCGCGCCGGCGCGTCGCCGGCCAGGGCGGCGGCCGGCGCGCTCACCAGCACCCCCACCACGCGCGGGCGCAGCACCCCCGCCAGGCCCGCCAGCGCGGCGCCGCGCAGCGCGCGCGGCGCGGTGGCCACGACCTCCTCCTCCGCCCCCTCGGGCACGTGCACCGCCAGGGGCGCGAACGCCCCGCGCAGCACCAGCCCGAGCGCGCGGGCCCGGGCGCGCAGCTCCGCCTCGTCGCCGCGCCGGCCGCGCAGCAGGTCGCGCAGCAGGTCGTCGTGCGCCCGGCGCGCCACCGCCGGGCCCCGCGCCGCGCCGCCGGCGGCCGCGCCCTCGAGCAGCCGCACCACCGTGAGGGTCTCCGCGGCGCGCTCCAGCACCAGCGCGCACCGCTCGCCCTCCCGGCCGGGCGCGGGCAGCACCAGCCGGCCCCAGCGCCGCCCCACCGGGCCGACGGGCGCGCTCAGCCAGCCCTCCGGCCCGCCGCCGCCGGCCGCCGGGGCCGCCCGCGAGCGCGCCGTCCAGTCCAGCAGCACCTGCGCGGCGCCCCCGCCGGCGAACGCCACCGCGCGGTGGCCCAGGTCCTCCAGCACCACGACCCGGCCGGTCAGGGCGGCCGCGCGCTGCACGACCTCCTCCAGCCCCGCCCCGCCGGCGCCCATGGGGGCGAACTCGCGGTGCACGCGCTCGGAGAAGCGCAGCCGCTCGTGCTGCTCGTCGAGGATGCGCGCGTGCACCTGCTCGGTGACCTCGACGAAGCGCACGCTGGCGTGCAGCTCCACCAGCGGGAAGCCCGCCGCGGCCGCGGCGCGCACCAGCTCGCGCGGCAGGGCGCGCACGTGCTGGCCCAGCTCGACCACCAGGCCCACCGCGCCCGCGCCGGTGAGCGTGGCCAGGTAGCGCCGGGCGTCGAAGCGGGCGTCCAGCAGCCCCATCCCCGTGGACAGCAGCAGCTCCCCGCCGCCCAGGGTGCCGGCCACCTCGAACTGCTCGCTGACGTGCACCCAGCGCACCGGCGCCGCCAGGCCCGCCCCGCCCACCAGCACCCGCGGCGCGCCCGCGGCCAGCACGGGCAGCGCGAGGACGTCGGCGACGGTCGGCTCCACGCCCGGAGGGTAGCCGCGCGGCCGACGCGGCGTCGGCGCCGCGGCCGGTGCGCCGACGTTCCGTCGCTTGGCCCGCGGGCCGCGGGCGAGCACGCTGGGGGTGTCCGGGCAGCCGAGGGAGAGGGGACCGGTCGTGACCGTCACCGAGCAGGCCGCGAGCGCGCCGGGGGCCGAGCCCGGCGGGCTGGACGCCGCCGCGCGCGACCACCTGTGGATGCACTTCTCGCGCATGGGCGCCTACCGGGACCGCCCCGCCCCCGTGATCGTCAAGGGCGAGGGCGCGCACCTGTGGGACTCCACCGGCCGCCGGGTCCTGGACGGGCTGTCGGGGCTGTTCGTGGTGCAGGTCGGGCACGGGCGCGCCGAGCTCGCCGAGGTCATGGCCAAGCAGGCCGAGCAGCTGGCCTACTTCCCGGTGTGGGGCTACGCCACCGAGCCGGCGGTCCGCCTCGCCGAGCGCCTGGCCTCCTGCGCACCGGGCGAGCTGAACCGGGTGTTCTTCACCACCGGCGGCGGCGAGGCCGTCGAGAGCGCCTGGAAGCTGGCCAAGCAGTTCTTCAAGCTCACCGGCAAGCCGATGAAGCACAAGGTCATCTCCCGCGCGACCGCCTACCACGGCACGCCGCAGGGGGCGCTGGCCATCACCGGCCTGCCGGCGATGAAGCAGGCGTTCGAGCCGCTGACCCCCGGCGGTTTCCGCGTCCCCAACACGAACGTCTACCGCGCCGAGCGGATGGGCGCGCCCACCGACCCGGTGGAGTTCGGCCGCTGGGCCGCCGACCGCATCGAGGAGGCCATCCTCTTCGAGGGCCCCGAGACGGTGGCGGCCGTCGTGCTGGAACCGGTGCAGAACTCCGGCGGCTGCTTCACCCCGCCGCCGGGGTACTTCCAGCGCGTGCGCGAGATCTGCGACCGCCACGACGTGCTGCTGGTCTCCGACGAGGTGATCTGCGCCTTCGGCCGGCACGGCACGATGTTCGCCTGCGAGAAGTTCGGCTACCAGCCCGACATCATCACCTGCGCCAAGGGCATGAGCTCCGGCTACGGGCCCATCGGCGCGATGATCGCCACCGACCGCCTCATGGAGCCGTTCCTGGAGGGGAAGAACTTCTTCCCCCACGGGTACACCTTCGCCGGGCACCCGGTCTCCGCGGCGGTGTCGCTGGCCAACCTCGACATCTTCGAGCGCGAGGGCCTGAACCAGCGCGTGCTGGACAACGAGCAGGCGCTGGGGGACACCCTGCGCAAGCTGCTCGACCTGGACATCGTCGGCGACGTGCGCGGCGACGGGTACTTCTGGGCGATCGAGCTGGTCAAGGACAAGGCCACGAAGGAGACGTTCGGGCCCGCCGAGCGCGAGACGCTCATCAAGCAGTTCCTGCCCTCGCAGCTGTTCGCCAACGGCCTGTACGCCCGGCCCGACGACCGCGGCGAGCCCGTCGTGCAGGTCGCGCCCGCGCTGACCTGCGGGCAGGCGGAGTTCGACGAGATGGAGGACGTGCTGCGCCGGACGCTGGTCGAGGCCAGCCGGCTGGTGTGAGCGGCGGACCGGTGGTCGTGGACGAGGGGGTCCACGACCACCGGCCGGCCGCGGCGCTCAGGCGCCGGGCGAGCGCACCAGCTCCAGCTCGTCCAGCAGCGCCCCCGCCGGCAGCTCCACGCGCAGGTCGCAGCGCCCGGCCGCCGGCAGGTGCAGCGGCACGTCCACCTCGCCCCAGGCGCCGGCCGGCAGCACTGCGCGGCCCGCGGGCAGCCACGCCCCCGAGGCCCCCCGCACCCGCACCGCGAGCTCCTGCCCGCCGCGCGCACCGCGCGCGCAGCAGCGCAGCGCGGCCACCCCGGCCGCGACGCAGCCGGTGAACTCCAGCCACCCGCCCGAGCCGGGCAGGGCGGCGCGCACCGCGGTGCGCCCGGTGGTCCCCGGGCCCTCGCGCGGCACCAGCTCCACGCCCTCGCAGGCGTCGAACGCGCCGGCGCGCACCGGTTCGCGCGGCGCGGGCGCCTCCCCGGCGACCTCCAGGGCCAGCTCGGCGCGCACGTCCTCCGCGGAGGAGCCCACCAGCAGGTGGTAGGTGCCCGGCAGCACGGCGGTCACCCCGCGCGCCACGTCCCGCACGGCCAGCCGCTCCACCGGCACGCGCAGCTCCACGCTCGCGCGGGCGCCGGGCTCCACCCGCACCCGCCGGTGCGCCACCAGGCGCCGGCGCGGGAACGGCACCGCCAGGTGCGGGGCGGTGGCGTACACCTGCACCAGCTCGGCGACGGCGCGCTCGGGGTCGCCCTCCAGCTCCACGCGCACCAGCACCTCCTGCCCGGACCCGTCGGCGGCGGCGGTGGTGGCGGTGGCGGTGGCGGTGGACGAGCGCACCGCGCCGTAGGTCACCGCGCCGTAGCCCAGGCCGTGGCCGAGGGGGAACTGCACGCCGCGCTCGGCCCAGGCGTACCCGGAGCGGGCGGTGAGGGCGTCGTAGTCGAGCAGGCCCGGCAGGTCGGCGTCGTCGCGGAACCACGTCTGCGGCAGCCGGCCGGAGGGTTCCACCTCGCCCAGCAGCACGTCGGCCAGGCCCTCGCCGAGCTGCTGCCCGGCGTGCGAGGACCACACCACCGCGCCGAGCTCGTCGAGCAGGCCGCCCAGGGCGTACGGGTAGGAGGAGACCAGCACGAGCACCGCGTGCGGCGCCACCTCCCGCACGGCGCGCACGAGCTCGGCGCTCGCGTGCGGCAGCGCCAGCGTGGCGCGGTCCTCGGTCTCGCGGCCGGCCACGTGCGGCTCGTTGCCGGTCACGACCAGGACGTGGTCGGCGCCGGCGGCGGCCTCCACGGCGGCGGCGGTCCCGGCGCGGTGGGTGCGCAGCACGAACCGCGCGGCCCCCGAGAGCTCGGCGGCCTCGGGCACCAGCGCGCCCGTGGTGGGGTCGACCGCGACCCAGCGGCCGGTGCCCACGTGCAGCAGCGCGCAGGTGCCGCCCTCGGCGTGCACGCGGAACGTCTCCTGCACGACCCAGCCGCCGACCCGCTCGGCGGTGGCGGTCAGCGCGCCGTCCCCGCGGGTGACCAGCCGGCCGCTGACGGCGTGCCGCAGCGTCACCACGCCGTCGGCCGGCTCGGCGAGGTCGAAGCGCGCGTCCTCGTCCGCGGTGCCCGCCGCGGCCAGCAGGGCGCCGTCGGCGGCGACGGTGACGAAGCGGTCGGAGGCGGTGTGGCGCAGGCTGACGCGGTCGCTGCCGTCGGCGGTGCGCACCGCGTCCCCGCCCAGGCGCGCGCGCAGCGCGGCGACCAGGGAGGTGCTCGCGGTGGGCGTGCCGCTGTACCAGTCGGTGAGCACCGCGTCGGCCAGCGGCCCGACGACCGCGACGGTCCCGGTGCGCGGCAGCGGCAGCAGGCCGCCGCGGTTGCGCAGCAGCACCGCGCCGGCCGCGACCGCCTCGCGGGCCAGGGCCACGTGCTCGGGGCGGCCGACGTCCTCGGCGCGCACGTCCGCGTACGCCGGCTCCTCCCCGTCCGGGGCAGCGCCCGGCTCGTCCAGCTCGCCGGTGCGCACGCGCAGCGTCAGCAGGCGCCGGGCGGCGGCGTCGACGTCGTCCCAGGTGGCCAGGCCCCGCTCCAGCGCCGAGCCCAGCGCCCGCAGCGTGGGGCCGGGGTCGTCGCCGTCGTCGGTGAAGCAGTCCACGCCCGCGCGCAGGGCGGCGGCGTCGGCGGCGGCCAGGTCCGGCGCCCAGCGCTCGGCGCGCACGAGGTTGCCCGGCGCGCCGGCGTCGGTGACGACTGCCAGGCCGTCGGGGTCGTCCACCCAGGCGCGCAGGTGCTCGCGCACCAGGGGGCTGACGTGGGCGGGCACCCCGTCGACGAGGTTGTACGAGAGCATCGCCGCCCCGGCGACGCCGGCCTCGACCGGGCCGCGGAACGCCGGCAGCTCGTGCTCGTGCAGGACGCGCTCGCGCAGCTGCGAGGAGGACGTCGCCCGCCAGGACTCGTTGCCGTAGGCGAGGAAGTGCTTGAGGGTGGGAACGGTCTGCCACACGCGGGGGTGGTCCCCGCGCAGGCCGGCGCAGTAGCCGGTGGCCAGCTCGGCGGTCAGGTGCGGGTCCTCGCTGAACCCCTCCTCGTTGCGCCCCCACAGCGGGTGGCGCAGCGGGTTCACCACCGGCGACCACACGTTGAGGCTGACCGTCGGGTCGGCCAGCCGCTTGGCGCGCACCTCCCGGCCCACGGCGCGGCCCACCCGGCGCAGCAGCTCGGCGTCCCAGCTCGCGGCCAGGCCCACCGGCTGCGGGAACACCGTCGCCGCGCCCAGCCAGGCCACGCCGTGCGCGGCCTCGGTGCCGGTGCGGAAGGCGGCCAGCCCCAGCCGGGGCACCGCCGGGGCGTGCTGGTGCAGCAGCGCCAGCCGCTCGGCGGAGGTGAGGCGGTCCAGCAGGTCGTCCACGCGCTCGCGCACCGGCAGGCGGGGGTTGCGGAACGGCAGGGTCATCGTCGGTCCCTTCGCGTCGAAGCGCTTGCACGCTAGCCGCTCGGACGGGCGACCACCAGCACCGCCCGGGTTTCCGGGGGCGTTCCGGGACCCGCCGGGCGCCCACGGGCGATCCGCCCGGGTTCCGGGCGGATCCGCGGGCGCTCCCGGCCCGCGGTCGCGGACTCGCCCGGACTCCTTGTCAACGGGCGGTGACCGACGTACGGTGGCCATCGATCGAAGCGCTTCGACCGGCAACGAGGCCACCGTCGCGAGGACGCGGCACCGCGCCCGCGCTGATCGACGTCCGACATGAAGGAGTGTGGACACGATGGAGCAGCACCCCCGACCGGCCGCCGCGCCGGACCGCGAGCACCGCGGTGGCCCGGCCCGGCGCTCCCTGCTGGGCACCGCCGTCGCCGGCGCCGCGCTGGCCGCGCTGCCCGGCGGGCTGGCGGCGTGCACCTCGCGCGAGGCCGGGGCCCAGCAGGACGACGGGCCCATGACCGAGGCGGACTTCGCCGCGATCATGCCGACCTACCAGCCGCTGACCCTGGCCGAGCCGGACATCCCCGGCGTCGACGGCTCCACCCCCGGTTACACCACGATGCCGGCCTTGCTCGTCAAGGCCGTCGAGGGCGTGCCCGGCAAGGGCGGCACCTACACCGTCATGAGCCCGGCGTGGTGGACCACCCCGCCCGGCGCGGAGGACAACGCCTACTTCCAGGCCGTCAACGAGGCGCTGGGCGCGACGCTGGACTTCCAGATCGCCGACGGCAACACGTACGCCGACAAGCTCCAGGCGGTCCTCGCCTCGCCCAAGGACGTGCCGGACTGGGTCGTCATCCCCAGCTGGAACATCCCCCCGCGCTTCCAGCAGGGCGTCTCCGCGCTGTTCACCGACCTCACCGACTTCATCGCCGGCGACGAGGTGCTCAAGTACCCCAACCTGGCGAACATCCCCACCGACGCGTGGAAGTACTGCACCTTCAACGGGCGCATCTACGGCCTGCCCTACCCCGGTGAGCTGGTCGGCAACGCGCTGTTCTACCGCCGCGACGTCTTCGGCCAGCTCGGCCTGGCCGCGCCCACCAGCGCGGACGAGCTGCTGCAGGTGGCCAAGGACGCCACCGACCCGGCCGCCCGCCGCTGGGGCTGCGAGGACATCTGGGACGGTGCGCAGCTGCTCTTCGGCTGCACCGACTGGACGGTGCAGGACGGCAACCTCGTCAGCCGGTTCGAGAGCCCGCAGTACCGCCAGGCCATCGAGTTCATGCGCGAGCTCTTCGCCTCCGGCGCCGTGCACCCCGACGCCGTGGCCGGCAACACCCAGCAGGCCAAGGACCGCTTCGAGGCCGGGCAGACCGTCATCTCCGCCGACGGCCTCGGCGGCTGGCACGAGGCCCTGACCCGGGTCCTGCCCTCCAACCCGTCGTACGACCAGCAGCCGATGGACTGGTTCGCCCCCGACGGCGGCGCGCCGACCCTGTACAAGGGCGCGCCGGTCAACATCTTCAGCTTCATCAAGAAGACCGACGACACCGCGGCGGTCGAGGAGATGCTCGCGATCGCGGACTACATCGCCTCCCCGTTCGGCTCGGAGGAGTTCCAGCTCGTCAACTACGGCGTCGAGGGCGTGACCTTCGAGCGCGACGCCGCCGGGGCGCCGGCTCTCAACGAGCGCGGCGGCACCGAGGTCACCTCCACCTACGGCTTCCTCGTCAGCCCGCCCATCGTCAACGCCAAGGTGCAGTTCCCGCAGTACGTGCGCGACTTCTGCGACTGGATGGCGCGGCAGGCCCCGCACGTGGTCGAGCCGGTCTTCTACGGCCAGCAGATCCAGGACCCCAGCCAGTTCAGCTCCCTGGGCAAGCCGTTCGAGGACCTGGCCAAGGACATCATCCGCGGGCGCAGCGACGTCTCCGAGCTGGACGCCGCGGTGAAGAACTGGCGCAGCAGCGGAGGCGACGAGCTGCGCGCCTACCGCGAGAAGTTCCTCACCGGCGACGAGGCGGCGAGCTGACCGTGGCCTCCGGCACCCGGGTGGAGCGCCCGGGCGAGCGGGCCGAGCAAGCCCGCCCGCCCCGGGTGCGCCGCACGCCCAAGACGCGCACGGGGCACCTGGCGCGGCTGCGACGCGACCGCAGCCTGCTGCTCATGTGCCTGCCGATGGTGGCGCTGCTGCTGGTGTTCGCGTACGTCCCCATCGCCGGCAACGTCATCGCCTGGCAGGACTACTCGCCGTTCACCGGCATCCGCGCCAGCCCGTTCGTCGGCTGGTACAACTTCGAGCGCGTCTTCACCGACCCCGCGTTCTGGTCGGCGGTGCGCAACACCCTCGTCATCACGCTGTTCCAGCTCGTCTTCTTCTTCCCGGTCCCCATCGCGCTGGCGCTGCTGCTCAACAGCGTGCTCAGCTCCCGGGTGCGCGTGACCGTGCAGTCGATCGTCTACCTGCCGCACTTCTTCTCCTGGGTGCTGGTGGTGTCGATCTTCCAGCAGATCCTCGGCGGCGCCGGGCTGCTGAACCGGCTGCTGGAGGCCGCCGGGTTCTCCGGCGTCGAGATCGTCACCAACCCCGACACGTTCCTCTTCCTCATCACCTCCCAGGCGGTGTGGAAGGACGCCGGGTGGGGGATCATCGTGTTCCTCGCGGCGCTGGCGGCGGTGGACCCCTCGCTGTACGAGGCCGCGGCCATGGACGGCGCCAACCGCTGGCGGCGCATGTGGCACATCACGCTGCCGGCGCTCAAGCCCGTCATCGTGCTGCTGCTCATCCTGCGCCTGGGCGACGCGCTCACCGTCGGCTTCGAGCAGCTCATCCTGCAGCGCGACGCGGTCGGGCAGGGCGTGGCCGAGGTCCTGGACACGTTCGTCTACTACCGCGGCGTGCGCAACGGCGACTGGAGCTACGCGGCGGCCGCCGGTCTGGTCAAGGGCGTGGTCAGCCTGGTCCTGGTGCTGGCCGCCAACAAGGTCGCGCACGTGTTCGGCGAGCAGGGGGTGTACTCCAAGCGATGAGCGTCACGAACCAGAACGCCCCGGAGGACGTCAACGGCCTCGGGCCGGTCCCGCAGGAGCGGCTGCGCGCGCGCAGCTCGGCCCGGCCCGTGTGGGACGAGGAGCCCAGCGCGGCGGGCAAGGGCCTCAAGGGCCTGGCGCTGGTGCTGATCTGCGCAGCCGTGCTCGTGCCGCTGTACACGGTGCTGCTGACCAGCCTGTCCACGCAGGCCACGATCACGAGGGCCGGCGGCCTGGTGCTGGTGCCCGGCGAGCTGACGCTGGAGGCGTACCGGCAGGTCCTCAGCGGCGGCGTGGTCACCCGCGCGGTGCTGGTGAGCGTGGGCATCACCACCGTCGGCACCGCCGTGAGCATGGTGGTCTCGGTGCTGGGCGCCTACGGGCTCTCCCGCCCGGGCTCCTACGGGCACCGGGTGGTCCTGTTCACCCTGCTCATCACCATGTTCTTCGGGGCCGGGATGATCCCGACCTACCTGCTGGTGAGCAACCTGGGCCTGATCGACAGCTACTGGTCGCTGATCCTGCCCACGGCCGTCTCGGCGTTCAACGTCCTGCTGCTGCGCGGCTTCTTCACCGGGATCGACGCCTCCCTCATCGACTCCGCCCGCATCGACGGCGCCGGCGACTGGCGGATCCTGGTGCAGATCGTGCTGCCGATGTCCAAGGCCGTCACCGCCGTCATCGCGCTGTTCTACGCGGTGGGGTACTGGAACTCCTTCTTCCAGGCGACCCTGTACATCAACGACGCGACCAAGCAGCCGCTGCAGGTGGTCCTGCGCTCCTTCGTGCTGCAGGGGGTGGACGTGCCCGGCGCCGTCGACGTCGGCTCCGGGCAGGTCGCCAGCCTGGCGGTGCAGATGGCCGTGGCCGTCATCGCCATCGTGCCGGTGCTGCTGGTCTACCCCTTCGTGCAGAAGCACTTCAGCTCCGGCGTCATGATCGGCGCCGTCAAGGGCTGAGCGCCCGGCCGCGCCGGCTGCTCAGGCGATCGCGCGACGGGCCCCCCCGGCCCCGCCGCCCGGGGCCCCCCCCCCCCCCCCCCGCGGGGGGGGGGGGGCCCCCGGGCCCCCATCCCCCCGCCCAGCCCCCCGCCCCCCCCCTCGCCGGGACCCCC
>NZ_JBJLSG010000090.1:0-20937 GCF_050871925.1 Kineococcus gurbantunggutensis | reverse complement strand
ACCTACCACCGCCGTCGTCGGCAGAGCGGACTGGGCCGGTTGACCCCCATCGAGTACGAGACCATCATGACCTCGCCGGCCAGCCTGGCCGCGTGACGTAGCTGTCACCGATCAGTGCAGCAGACCCGACCTCCGAAGTCGTCAAGGAGTTGCTCGGTCATGCCAGCGTGCAGACCACCAGCTCCACCTATTCCCACCTCGACATCGAGGATCTGCGCGCCGCCTTGCGCACAAGCAATCAGCTCACCCGCGGGGAGGTGCTGAAGTGACCGAAGCAGCCCTGCCGATCCCCGAAGACAGTCAGGCGGCGGCGGAACTGGAGCGCCGGCTCACCGCTGCCGTTCGACCCGAGTTGCGAGTGAGCGTGCTGCCTTGCGAAGGGCCCGGCTTCTATCCGAGCATCCGCATCTGCCGGATCGAGGGTTGCGACCGGCAGTCCCACGCCCACGGTCTGTGCGCTACTCACCGTATGCGCTGGCGCTATCAAGGATGTCCCGAGGACGTCGAGGCATGGAGTGCTGCCACGCCGACCGCCATGCAAGGCCTACGACCGGTCAGGAACTGCGAGGTCGAGGGCTGCCTGTTCGGTGTTGAAGGCAGCGGGCTATGCGGCGGACACTCGCGACGGTGGAAACTGGCAGGAAAACCTGAGCTGGCCACCTGGCGCACGACGCAGGAGCCCTTCCACGACCGCCAGGCTCACGCCGCCACCTGCCGTATGCCGTGGTGCGACCGCCGCGTCCACGGGCGCCAACCGTTCTGCAAGGCGCACTACGCCCGCTGGAACGATGCAGGAAAGCCGCCGGTCGAACAGCTAATCAACCAGGCGTTGCACACTTACGCTCCACGCCTGGACCTCTCTCAGCTTCAGCCGACGATGCGCACGCAAGTGCAGTACGCCCTGCAGCACCGCATCGACACCGGCCGGTTCGAGACGAGCCCGCGCCCACTGAAGTCGGGCATCGACTTCCTCGCCCAGCTCGGCGCCACCTCCATGCTGGAACGTTCCTTCGAGCAGTGGGATGAACTCGTGGGCCAGTACCGCATGAACGACAGCTCACGCGCGTTCACCCGCCAGATGTTCCACCTCGTCGACGCCGTCGCGGCCGGCGACGGTTGGTCGGGGCAGTACGACCGCGACGTTTGGGACATGCAGGTCCTCCTCGGGTCGCGGGCCCACCGAGTCCGCTTCTTGCGCTTCACTCCCATCAGCCAGCCGTGGCTGCGTGAGCTGAGCAAGCGCTACATTCGCTGGCGCCTGTCCGTGGAGATCAGCCTTCCCCAACTCTCCCGCGACCTAATCGCGTTGAGCCTCTTCTCCGCCGCGCTGCGCCAGGCTCAGCCGGAGCCGAGCGGTTTGGCCGAGCTGCGACGCTCCCATCTTGAGCTATACCTCGCCAGCCTGCGCCTCCACTACGAAACGCCGCAGACCCGCTCCGGCGCCGTGGGCTGCCTGGCCACCTTCCTGGCCACCCTCCAACATCAGCAGTGGGACGACAGTCTCTCCGCTCAAGTCCAGTTCTACCGCGAGGACTACCCCCGCAGACCACACCGGGAACCCCGGCGCATCGCCGAGTTCGTCATGGCCCAAGTGGAGCATGAGGACAACTTGTCCCGCTGGCACGATCCGGCCGACCGACTCATCACCGAAATCATGATCCGCACCGGGCGTCGCATCGGTGAAGCGGTCGGCTTGCGCACCAGCTGCCTACTACGCGACGGCGTCAGCGGTGAGCCCTACCTGCGCTACTACAACGCGAAGATGAAACGGGAAGCGTTCGCCCCAGTCGACGATCAGCTTGCCCAGGCCATCGATGCGCAGATCGCCCGCGTCCGGCAGATTTGGCCTGACGGTGAACGCGCTTTATTCCCCAAAGACAAGAACAACCCCACCGGCGAGCGGGTCGTCCCCGATGGGACGTTCCGCAGACGGCTCTACCTATGGCTGGAACGCTGCGACGTCCGCGACGAGCACGGCGCCCCCATCCGCTTTACCCCGCACCAGTGGCGGCATACCTTCGCCACCCGATTGGTCGAGGCTAACGTCCCGATCGAGGTGGTCCGCCGCCTTCTGGATCATGAGACGATCCAGATGATGGGGCACTACGCCCGAGTGGGGATGCAGCGAGCACGACAGGAATGGGAACGGGCCCGCAAAGTGAACAGCGCCGGCGAGGTCGTCCGCCTCGACCCGGCCGAGGAGCTCAGCGAAGCCGCCTATGCCAGTCACGCCCTCAGCAAGCCCGGCACGCCCTGCCCAACGGGCACTGCCGCCTGGCCTCGAGCACCCCTTGCCAGCACGTTAACCCGTGCCTGTCCTGCGCCCTGTTCATCACCACCCCGCAGTTCCTGCCCCAGCACCATCAGCAGCGCACCCAGCTTCAACTGCAGATCCAGCACAACCGCGCCCACCAGCGCGAGCGGGCCGCGGAGAAGAACGGGCAAGACCTCGCTCAGATCGAGCGCATCATTAGCGCCCTCGAAGCGTCCGGCGCTACCCATGCCAACGGGCAAACACACCCTCGCCAGAAGGATTGATGCGCGCCGACAACAGCCGCTACTTGCGCGCCGCGGCTCAGCAGCGACAAGCCGAAGCGCTGAGCAAGGCAGTGGCTGCGCCGAACAAGCTGCGCGATGAACGACGACCCATCACCTTCCAAGCCGTCGCCAAGGAAGCCGGCGTCTCACGCGGCTACCTCTACACCGAACACCGCCTTCGCAGTCGCATCGAGGAAGCCCGGCAAACCATGACCCCAGCGCCTGCGGCGCCTCGGCCAAGAGCTGACGTCCGTGCCAGCGACTCGAGCTTGCTACAGCGCCTTGAACAAGCGCATCAGCGCATCAGGAAACTCCGATCCGACAATGAACAGCTACGCAAAGAACTCGCGCACGCGCTAGGCCGTACGCGTTGCAGGTGCAGTCACGGCGACCAGCCAAACAGCCAGCACTAGAACGGGAGCCACGTTGAACGCAATGCCAGGTCGTCCACGACAGCATGTGCTTGAAACGCTGTCAGAACGCGCACTAGCACAAATTCTTCCCCCCGCCTGGACGGTATCAAGCGTCGCGCACGACTATGGGATCGACCAGCGAGTTGAGATCTTCGACGAGGGACGTGCGACAGGGCTGAGCTTCCTAGTGCAGCTTAAGGGTACCGACGAGGATCTTCCAGCGGCTCTTTCCCAGGTCTTTAAAGTGTCTGCTTTGAACTACATGCAGGTACAGGCAGAACCCGTATTGGTCGTCCGATACCACGCTCCTACTGAACGCCTTTTCGGGTTCTGGATGCATCGAAAAAACGTGGTCCTCAAGAGGGATGATCAAAAGTCCGCAACCTTGCGGTGGGAGCTGGACGATCAACTTGATGGTGACGCATCCAGTGCCATTCAACTGGAAGTTGAGCGCACTAAGAATCTTCGGGAGGCGATCAAAGAGGGTAACCCGCTTCGTGTCGAGCTAGTCGATCTTGAGAACTCGATGAGCTTAAAGCTGTTGATTTCGCAGCGCCTAAGGACAATCGGACGACCGTTTGTACTTGTAGAACCTGGAGCGCCAGCTGAGATCCGACTAGTGGTCGGAGCTGACCGCTTATCCGCAGACCTAGCGATCAGCTCATCGAGTGCGAGTATTGCTGGCGGAACTGCTAGTTCAAGGGCGGCCGACCTTCTCCTGCTAGCGGCTGTGTCTCTAGGAAAGATTGGTCGGTCTGTGCTCTCAGCGGCACTACTGCGCCAATGCTGGGATGCATCTCTTCTTAGCAACTCAGAAATTGCCATGACTATGGTGAACTATCTTGCTATGGCTAGAGCTTGGGGCACCGGTGGACGGTACCTGAGTCACCCGAGCTTACTCATTGACCCTGGCTATAGCGTCGTGCTCACAGCTGCCTTCAATACGGATGAAGCGGTGACCGGTGAAGAAGCCGCTAAGTTCTCCGAAGACATGCTCGCTCGATCTGAGGCATTAGAGAATATCGGTGAGCTTGCCCTTGCCGCAGGAAGCGCATACACGGCCGGCAACCTTTACTTCCACCGTGCTCGTGTTTGGGATGCTGCTCAAGCGTGCTATGAGCGGGCGCTTGCCCTTGACCCCAGCTATGGATCGCGTCCCTACTTCTGCGGTGAACTAGCTGGGGCAATGTTCGAAGCGGGCGCTTATGTTCAGTCCGTAGATTGGTACTCTCGCGCCTTCGAATTGGACCCCTCCGATATCGAGTTTTTGGCGACCAAGGCGGATGCGCTGGCTGTTGGTGGCAAGTATGAACTGGCCAGCGCTAGCTTCAACGAGTACTTTACGCATCCGTCGGAAACAAGGCGATCTATATGGTCTCTTAAGAGCCTGGCGCTTCAAATCATTCGCGCACGCACGCAGATTGGCGAGCAAGACCGGGATTCTAGCGGTCTTGGCGCACCTACGGACGTTTCGTCATTCGATACAAATTTGCGGCGAGATGCACTGCACTTCCCTTCGTGGAGCTGGCTTTTGAGTGATGCGCTAGATCGAAATGATCCGGCAGATCTCGCGGATCCACTCATTGTCATCGTTGCTTTCGCGCCAGAACATATGACTTTCGAATGGATGCTCCTTGCCGCACTAGCGCTCGACTCGGGAGATACTGAATTCTTCGACAACGTAGTTAAATCTCAGTGGGCCCGTCGCGCAGAAGACTTAATTGAGGATGTCGTGGCAGCGTCGGACGGGTTGCCTGACCAGTTCATGTTCGAGTTCCAACGTGTAGTAGACGAACTGAGAGCTAAGCCACAAGAATTTACGGTACGTCACTTGTCGGGTGGAAATTTAGTAGACATGCTTAAAATCGACCTCTCCTACAATCAACAAGCTGGCCACGACGAACAGTGATGGCTGCTTAGTGGTGTTTTATACACCGAGCTGCCTCATCTGCGGTCAGGAAGGAATGCAAGAATGTCGTGACTGCATGCTGCTATCAACCCACAAGCAGGAGATAGGATTCACTCGTGAAGATTTGGGACGAGGAACTATACGCGGCCGCATTGAAGTTGTCTGCCGCTCGGACCGAGGCGCGCAGAGCACGCATTGGTGCGACCAACCCAATCGATACGCTTAGTCTGCTGCTCGAAGCGCTTAATAGTGCGTCTAAAACTTATGACGCCGCAACTAGTGCGACTGATGCGGCGATCCTCGACTTCGCGCGTGAACACGCCAAGACTTGCGCCCAGTGGTTGGTCGTAGCCGATGGGATCGATGAACTGATCGCCTTAGACGGGGTAACGCCTCTTAACCGCCAGCAGTCGGAGTCGGTCAAGTGGGGTGTTCTTACAGTCCTAAAAAACGCTGTCGACGTAGCTCAAGAGCAGTTGAATGCACTGAAGAGCCGGTTGCCAGAGCAAGGCATGAACATCCCTGAGGTCGCATGGTGCGACATCGAGCTCCGTGCCATTCTGGCTCAGTCAATGCTCATCATGCGCAAGGTTTCGCCCGAAATTCTTGAAGGCCTAGGCGTCTCTCGATATGTCGAGGAGTTTATTGCCGAAACCACCGAATCGCGCGCTTTTCAGTTGATTAGCGATGCCGACAAGGCTTGGGTTTGGGGTTTGCAATTCACGCTGCTAACTGAAGACGGCAAGCGGGAAGAAGCCAAAGCGGCACTGATTCAGGCCGAGCAACTCTCTACTCAAGACCCCGAGCAGCGTTTAGCCTTCTTGGTCAACCTGCTCGACCAATCTTCAGGCGTGGAGTCGTGGACCGATATTCTCACTCGGCTCCGTGAGCACGGAAATCTGACGCTGGGCGATGAAGCACCCTTGTCTCCCGCGCGAATGTCACTTGTATCTCGCCTGGCATCGAAGCATTTGTCTTCGGCTCTTGACTTGGCGGACTCTCTCGACGGATCCAACGCCGCGGGACCTCTACAAGCTGCAGTTTCACTGCAGCAAGAATTGCTCTACGGCCGCATCCCGAAAAGCCCTAACGGAACGCTTTACCATATTGTCAGCGCTCCAGGCCGGCAGTCGACGTGGCTACTTAAGCAGTCTAGCGATGCGAATGTAACTTCTGAAGCAGAGAAGCTTTCGATGGACTCCCGTCCGCTCTTAAAGCCCTTCTTTAAGGCGCAATACGGAACTAGTCTAGGGACTCACGAGATCGACCAAGTCCGTAAACTTCTCGCTGATCCTGCGAAAATTCTGGCGGAATCGATGGGTGGTTGTTCCGGTCGGCGCTGGCTTAATGCGGTTGGGATCAGTGGCCTACTTCCCTTCCATGCTGCATCTGTGCGGGATGGGGTGCTTGCGAACGAGTTGGATTTGTCATACTTGCACCCCCGCTTGGGCGATACTTCCTTCGAGTGTCAGCCAGCGCCACCAACACTCCTGATTTTGGATGACTATTTCGGGCGAGATTCTGCTCGTGTTGAGCGCGTATTGCGTAACCTCTGGGACTCGCTAAGCATTAGCGGGGTGGTGGTGAAGTTCAACACGTCGGTCGAAAAGGGCTTCGATGCTGATGTGCAAGAGGTCCTCGACCTGATGGCCAACAGGAGTGGCTGGGTCTACTACGGTCATGGTGAGTCGCAAGATCACGATGCTCGCGAGTCAAGCCTCATTTTGGGGCCGCGAGCAACCTTGAAGGCCTCCGTCCTAGCTCAAAGTTCTCTGGATAAGAACTATGACGCAGTGATTGTGGCATGTTCTGGGGCGCGGCCGAATCCTTTCGTTGGGGCGGCGTCTATGGCGCACGGAGCTGCATTAGCCGGCGCCTCAAATGTTACGTCGACCATGTGGCCCATTCAATCTAATGTGGGCGCCGACTACGTGGAATTTTACGCCAAGCGTGTTATCGAAGATGTAGAAACGGCAAGTTTGAATGCTTGGCGGGGCTCCCTTGTGCGGGATCGCCGTAGGTATTCTTCGTTTGTTACGCTGACCTCCTAGGACTGCCCTTGTGGCGGCAATTCCTCTAATCTCATACTTTGGCTATGCATTATGGTTTAGCGAATGAATCGAGGGACGTGCGGAATTCTGGTCCGCTCAAGACGGCTCCACTGCCGCGCATGCCCTGCGCTCTCCCGCGCGCAGTCAGGAGCCGCATGCCCTAGGCGTCGCCGGACTGCCAGCTACTGACCGCGCCTTGGTCAGCGATCACCGCGGTGGGCGCGGCGGTGTTTAGCATTACTCGGCCAAGAAACTGCTCTTAGCGATGCCTCGGTCTGTCGAAGACATGTACCTCAAGCGGGGTCGCTGCCCAGACGGGGTGGCAACGCTCGGACGCTCAGATAAGCCCGGTGTCGACCCCCAGCCCGTAGGAGAGGACCACCCGCGGGGGCGGTTCGGGGTTCAGCTGCTGGCGCAGGTCCAGGGCGTGCCGGGCCCGCTGGTGCAGGCGCTGCCCGGCGCTGGGGCGGGCGGCGACGTGGCGGCCGCCGGCCGCTGGGTGGGTGTGGGTGAGGGTGCGGACGTCGAGCACGGGGTTCTCCGGGGATCGCGGCGGGAGGCGGTGCGGGGCAGCAGGAAGGGAGGAGCAGGGGGCGGCGTGGGTGGCCGCCCCCTGCGGTGCACTCAGGCGGCGAGCAGGTGCCGCAGGACCGGCGCGGCCTCCGGCATGCACACCAGGTGGTCGGTGCCGTTGGCGCTGGCGCTCTGCCGCGCCCGAGCCTCACCGGCGGCGCTCAGGGCATCCGGGCAGACCGTCACGCTCACGTCCGGCCGCTGCGCGTCCAGGTAGGTGATGCTCAGGTGCAGGCACTCCTGCGGCAGGTACAGCAGGCCCTGGGAGCGGGCGGTGAAGACAAATTCCGCCTGCGGCCCGCAGCGCAGCAGCGCCAGGATCGTGCTCACGTGCCGGGCCAGGGTGCCGGGCAGGTCCTGCATCGTCACGCGCACGTGCACGCACGGCTGGTCGTCGACGTAGGCCACCGGCTCCAGCTCGTCGTCCTCGCCGGGCTCGGTGGCGTGCGCGGCGCCGAGGAAGAAGCGGTAGCGGTCGATGAGGTTCAGCGCAGTGATCGGGTCGGTGATCTGCTGCGCGATGCCGACCTCGGCGCGGAAGCCGAACGGCTCCTCCGGGTCGCGCGTCAGGTCCTCCACCGCGGTGTTCCACTCGCCGTAGCCGACGCCGTGCTCGCGGAAGGCGACGACGTGGGCGGTGCCGCTGGCGTCGGTGTTGTTGATCGCCAGGACCGTGGTGTCGGTGCGGTACTGCTGGGGCATGTCTGATCCCGTCTGCGGCTCGGTGCTGGCACCGGTCGGTGCGAGCAGGTGAGCCGGAAGGGAACGGTGAGGACCTGCACGGCTGGCGCCACCGACCGCTCACCGCCCCCTCCCGGCGAGGTGAGATCAGGACCGG
The DNA here is from genome assembly GCF_050871925.1 of Kineococcus gurbantunggutensis. NCBI lineage: Bacteria > Bacillati > Actinomycetota > Actinomycetes > Kineosporiales > Kineosporiaceae > Kineococcus > Kineococcus gurbantunggutensis. The sequence continues at coordinate 12,615 of NZ_JBJLSG010000090.1, read as the reverse complement.
CCTGAGCGCGGGGTGAGGCACCCGCAGGGCGCGGCGCAGCCGCGAGTCGAGGACGCCCCGCAGGGAAGACGATCTTGGAGCGGGCCGCGCGGTCGGCTGGCCGAGGAACGAGGCCGGCAGCGGCCCAGCTCAAGATGGTCTGGACCGGCGGGGTCGAGCTCCGCTCGCTCGACTTGCCGTCGCCGTGCGGCCGGTCAGGATCGAGCGCCGGGAGGGGCAGGAGCAGAGGAAACGCCGGCGCGAAGCGCCGTCCTGGCGGCGAGGCACGAGCCGCACCGGTGCTGCGACCGGGTGGCACCGCAGCCCGCCAGGCTGCCGGGCCTGGAGCAGCACCAGAAGGGCTGCGCCGCCGCGCCAGCGGCGACCGTGCCGCGAGGAACGAGCGGGGGCTGGGGGAGCGCGAGGGGCGCGTAGCGACACCCCTTACCCGCATGCGAAGCAAAGCCCACAGTTTGTGACGATTACCAACAGCAGGCAGTGCCGATCTGTCACAATGAGTGACATGCGAGTCCAAGACCCCGCCCTTAAGCATCACTGGTCAACGATCAACATGGCCAGCACGTATGGCGACTTCGAGAAATCGCAGGGAAAGCTTGCCGTGGCCACCTACTTCTCAGGGCAAGTCGGGGGTGAGGCGAATCTAATTTCAGGCCCTAGAACCCTTTACCACTACTCAGGGAAGGGAGGGGCAGAAGCAATCATGCTGAATCAATCTATGTGGGCGACCGACGCGCGATATTTGAACGATGAGCGAGAACTCGGTGTGGCAGGCGAGATTCTCCGGCGCCAACTGGAGGATAACCCTCCCGTACACGGGTCATCGGAGGCCGAATTTTTCGCGTACTCAATCCTTGAGCAGGTAGCGCAGGACTCCAACTTTTACACGTCGCCGGATGCAGCGCGAGTTTTTATTACTTGCTTTACCAGTCGCAAATCCTCTTTGGGCTTGTGGCGAGGTTACGGTCATGGAAGCCTCGGATACTCCATGGGCTACCCATTCGAACTAGTCAAGAAGCTATACCCCGACGACTGGCCTGGCACTTCAAGCACAGGAGTTAGTAACTGCTTACGTTTGTGCGGAAAAGTTTCTTACCTCCCAGGTCATCAGGAAGATTCGATCAGAGATTTTCGTCGCGCCATGCAAGCTCGCCTAGCGGCTATTCACGACGACCCGGCAAGCCAAGGGAACGAGCACGAGCTAGTACGCATGGTGCGACGACTCATGACGATTCTCGACGTCTTCTTCAAGGATGCGGCATGGCAAGAAGAAGATGAATTCCGATATGCCATTATTGACTTCTCGAAATCCCTGAAAACACAGACGCGCGAAACCACATACGGCTTCGCCGAGTACCTCACTCTTCGATCTGCGACCCCTGACGACTACCCCTTTGCTCCAACATCCCTCGATCAAGGACCCACCTCCAATCCTGACGCCCACGCGAAGGAGATGGAAGAATGGTTGCAGCAAAATAGAGATTTGTGGTCGAGCAGTAAACCGTGGTTGAATCGTTTGCCCATCGTGACTACGTTTGGCGCCGCTCTACGTTGAGACAGTAAAATTCACAGCTAGGCAACGACGCAGGGCAGCGCCTACAGCCTAATCCATCAAATGACGCCGTAGCGAGGGGGTCACCGTAGCGAATCGCCGCGGGAGACAGTTGCCTTTAACCATCCTTAGCTCGATGGTAGGGGTGGCGAACGCCTAGCGGTAACTTAGGTAGCCTTGCTGATGCGAGCGGAGTCGGCACGGACGTACTGCACATCTGCAGTAGGTTTTAGACCGGCGTCGCGGCGGCGGGCGAGGATATGTCGAATGGCGTTGTGGCCGAGTGGGGCGTCTGGGGGTGCGTCGGGGCGGCCTTGGGCGCCGAGGCGGCCGTGGCGGGTGATGGAGCGGAAGACGGGCCCGGTGAGCTCGGCGAACAGCGCGCGAAGCTGCTTGCCGGTGCTGACCGTCGTGGGCGGCGCGTCCGGGTGATCGGGTGCCTCGCCGGCCGGATCGGGGTGGGTGGCCAGGGTCGCGCGCAGGCGCCGCAACCACGCCTCGAGCGCGAGGGTCGGGTCCAGGTGACGGTGGTCGGCCCGGGGCACGACGACATCGCGCACGGCGATGTCGTCGTGGCCCAACTGCCGGTTGCGGCGCACATGCACGGTCAGGCCCGATGGTGCGGCCTCCAGGTCCTCGATGCGCAGGGCGATGAGCTCGGCGGAGCGCAGGCCGGTGGTGAAGGACAGCAGGATCAGGGCACGGTCGCGCACCTCGGCGAGGGCTTGCCCGCGGGTGGGGGAGGCGTCCATGGCAGCGAGGATGCGCTCGACGTCGGAGACACCTAGCGGCGCGCGGCGGGGCCGGCGGGGAACGTCGTGGCGCAGCCCAGTCAGCGCGCCCTGGACAACGAGGTCGGTGGTGGGGTCGGGGTGCCCGGTGTGCCGGTGCACCCAGCGGATCGAGGAGAGCCAGCGGGTGATCGTGGCTGGGGACACCGCCCGCGCCGCTCCAGCCTCATCGTCGCCGGCGGTCGCGGGGTCGGCGGCCTGTTCGAGGTAGCGGGCCAGGTCCTGCGGCTGCGCGGGCAGCGCCGGCAGCTGGTGCGCGACGGCCCAGCGCGACCAGCGGGTGAAGTCGGAGTGGTAGGCGCGCCAGGTGTTCGCCGACGTGGCCTGCTCGCGCAGCTGCCGCACGCGCTCGTCGAGCGTGGCCAGCTGCGCGTCCTGGTCCATGCCGGACGCTCGGCGGGCCGGGCTCATGGGCAGACAGGGTCCTCGTGGCTCGTGGCTCGTGGTGGCGGCGCGGCTCAGCGCGGCTCGTGCCTCCCATCGTTGCCGGTGCCGCGGCGGGCGAGGTCGGCGGGCACCTCGTAGGTGCCGGTAAGGAAGTCGGTGCGCAGCGCCAGGACGGGCTCGACGATCTCCTCGCCGTCGGCCAGCTCGGCGGTGGCGTGCCCGGCGCAGAGCACGACGTGGCGGTGCAGGTCGATGCTGCCGGGATCGAAGGCGACGTCGGCGAACAGCGGCATGTCGTCAGGCAGGCCGACCGTGGCCCGGCGCAGGTCTCCCAGGGTCATCGGGCGGGCGGTGTGCTCGACGAGCGTGCTCGCCGGCCGCACGCTGGGCGCCGGCGCACCGGGAGCCTCTGCGTGGGCATCACTGCCGACATCGCCGTGGGCGTCGTGGTGGGCGCTGAGCAGCTGCTCGTCGTGCTCGTGAGCGCTGATGCGCGCGTCCAGGATCTGCTCGAGGGCGCTGAGCACGTCGTCGCCGTGGGTGCCGGAGGGACGGTCCGGGTCGTGCTCATGGTTCATCGCTGGCTCTCCGGGGTCGTGGTGGTCGGCTTCGGGCGGCGGGTGGACAGGGGAGCAGGTACCCGGTGCGGGGTGCGGCTCGCGCCGGGGGCGGCGAGCTCGCGCAGCCGCTGCAGGGCGGCGCGGCAGTCGCCGATCGCGCGGTGGGTGCCGCGCAGGGCGTGCCAGCGCTGGCTCATCCGGAAGGCGGCGTCGGTGTGCATCAGGCACCGCCACGTCGGCGGCAGACCGGTGACGTGGTCGAGGTGGCCGTGTGCGGCGTCGGTGGACAGCTCGTTGGGCCAGGGCAGCCCAGACTCGGCGGCGGCCTGGGTGAGCACCTGCGCGTCGTAGGTGGCGTTCCAGGCCAGCACCTGCCGCCCTGCCAGGACGGTGAGCAGGCGCGGCCAGACGTCAGCCAGGTCGGGGGCGCCGGCCACGTCGGCGTCGCTGATGCCGTGCACGGCCTGTGCGGCTGGAGCGATGGGACGGTGGGGGTTGACCAGAGTATTGAGCACCACCTGCCCGGTGGCGGCGTCCAGCACGGCCACCTCGACGAGGGCGCCGTGCAGGTCCGTGGTCTCGGTGTCCAGGATCACCGCACCGCGCCGCAACATCGACGTGTTGCCGTCGTCGCCGCCGTCCTCGCTGTCGCCGCCGGCGGGCTGGATGAGGCCGCGTGCCCAGTGGTGCGCCTGCGTACGGGCGGCCAGCTGCTGGTGCGCTTCCCGCAGCCGACAGGCGATCGCGCGCACGATGGCGGGCAGGTTCTCGTCGTCGACGACGCGGGTGTAGTAGCTCTCGTTGCAGGCGCAGTCCGGTGCACCGGGGCGCAGGAGCTCGTGGGTGGCCTCGGCGGCCGGGTGGTCCAGCGTCAGGCGCGGGGGCTCACCGGCCGCGCACAGGACGTCCTTGGCGTGCACGTTCAGGTGGCTGGTGCGCTCCAGCGCTTCGCGCAGCTCCAGCAGGCCGCGCTGCCTCTGCGCGGTCGCGTCGTCGCCGTCCTCGATCGCGCGTGCGAGGAGTTCGGCGTGCAGGGCTGCGTCCTCCTCGTGGCCGGCGCCCCAGGACCGCTCCTCACCGCTCACCCGCAGCAGCGCCCGCCCGGCGGTCCAGTGCCGGGCGAGGATGCTCACGCCTGCGCCGGGCGGGGCGGCGCGGATGTGCGACGGGTCGCTGGAGACGGAGGTGCTCACCGAGCAGTCCTTCCGGTGGGGAGCGGTCAGTCGCGCGGGAAGCGGGCAGGAACTGCTGTCCGCGCCCTGGGTGCTGCGACCTGTCCACCGTAGCAGCGAGCCATTGCTTATCACCTGTTAGATGGCAGCGTTTCTGCCACCGTTGCCGGGTGGCACCGCTACGCACACGGACGTCACCCATGATGCCGGTGCGCGGGTGCAAGGAGTCGCGCACTGGTGCGGTGCGGCGCATCGCCCGCGCCCACATCACAGGCATCGCACGAGAGGACCGGGCTCACTCGCAGGCGATGCCGTCGCCGTCGCGGTCGAGCTTGCGGCTGTAACCGGGCTGACCGGCGTGCAGCGGTGCGGCGCCGGCGGCGCGCACCGCGGCGCAGTTGGCGTAGACGACAACGCCGTCCTGCGTGGGCGCGGACGGCTCACCGACAGTGGGCGGTTCACTCGCAGGCAGCGGTGCGGGCGGCGGTGCGACGGGCGGTGCAGCCGGTGGTGCAGCCGGTGATGCCGGCGGGGTGGTCGACGCGCCCCCACCGCCACCCGTCGCCGCCGTACCGGTGCGAGAAGCCGCTTCGGTGGGGACCGGCTCGTTCGGGCATGAGTTCAGCACCCCGGCGATGGCGTCGCGCTCGGCGGCAGTGACCCACAGTCCCCAGGTGGCCTTGACCGCCACCTGCCGGGCGACGTAGGTGCAGCGGTAGGCGCGGTTCGGGGGCAGCCAGGTGGCCGCGTCCCCGTCGCCCTTCTGGCCGTTGAGGGGGCCGTCGACGGCCAGCAGCTCCAGGCCGTCGTTGGCGAAGGCGACCCGCTTGGCCACCTCCCACTGCTGGGCGCCCTTCTGCCAGGCATCGGAGAGGGCCACGACGTGGTCGATCTGCACGGCGGAGGAGGTGTCCTCACCCCGGGTGAAGGCGATGGTCGTGCCGCTGTAGGGGTCGGCGAGGGTGCCGGCGGCGACGACGCAGTCGCGGGTGCCGGGCTTGAACGTCTCGCCGGTCAAGTCCCTGGCCAAGACGTCGTTGCGGGAGTCGCAGCCGTTGTGGTCGACATCGACCCAGCCGTCGCCGAACTGATCACGGCTGTAGCCGGTCTTCGGTGCCCGGCCCTTCACCTCCAGCGTGCCCAGGATGGCCAGGGCGCTCTGCGCCTGCGCGCCACCGGCCGGTGCCCCGGCAGGTGCGCCGGCTGCAGGTGCTGCGCTCGCGGGCGGCTCGCTCGAGGCAGCGGAAGGGTCAGGGGTGGGCGTGCCCGGCGGGGTGCTGGCCGGTGAGCTCGCACCGGTCGGCGAGCTCGTGCTGGTCGTGGTGGCGGGGGAGGCGGCTGTGGTGCTGGGGCCGCTCGGGCTGCACCCGGCGAGCACGGCGAGCACCGCGGCTGCGGCCGCGCCCAGCACCGTCGAGCGGCGCAGGTACGGGGAACGGCGCGCTGGCCGGCTGCCCTGCCGGGACGACGGCTGAGGTGCCGGTGAAGCCGTCGAACCGGTCGTCGATGCTCCGAGGGTCGTCGATCCAGTCGCCAGCGGGTGCTGCGTCATCGCGTGGATGGTTCCTTCGAACAGGTGCGGTCGGCGTCGTGCGGCGGTGGGCGCCCGCGAGCCGTCAAGGCGCCCGGCAGGCCCGTCCTCCACTGTCGCAGTCACGAGCCACAGGTGGCGGCACGGCACGTGTCGAGATGGCCGGGGCGGGCGCAGATCGAGCGAGCAGCCGCCGCGGAGCCCGTGCCTCACCGCTGGGTGAAGGCCACACCCCACGCCGAGGCCACGTCGTTCTCCTGCGTGAGGGTGACCTCCAGCTCACCGCGCTCGGCCCTCACCTCGCCGACCCGGTGCGCCTGCTCGTCGCAGTCGAGCTCGTAGGCGCTGCCAGCCACGTCCAGGCCGATGCGCCCGCCGCCGGTGCAGGCCGCGAAGGCGTCGTAGGGCACGCCCTGCTGCATGCTGCCCAGGACCACGCCTCCGGCGCCGCGTCCGTCACCGCCGGCGGCACCGGCAGGAGTGGCGCCGGAGGCGTTCGCGGCGTCGGTGGCGATCCGCACCGCCTGCTCGACGTCCACGGCCCCGGCGGGCTCGGTGCTGGTGCAGGCACCCAGCACGCTCAGGGCGCCCAGCACGAGCACCATCACCGCTGAGCTCGGGTACCGCGCGCGCCATCGCATCCCGGCACCGTAGCCAGCACCCACCCCAAGTCAGGGTCGATCGGTGGATCCGGTCCTTGCGGTCGGCAGCCGCGGTGGCCGAGGCGGCGGCGCTCAGCGGCGTCAGCGTTGGTGAGGTCCCAGCCGCCGCAGCTGCGCGTCGAGCGAGGAGGTCAGGCGGCGGTTGTGCACCACGGTGCCCACGACGTCGGGCACCCACAGCAGCGCCAGCGCCAGGAAGGCCGCCCAGCCCCCGGCCCAGGCACCCGCACCCCACCAGGCGCCGGCGGCGGTGAGCGCCACGCAGGCCAGTACCAGCGCCCAGTAGGTGCGGCTGAGGACGACCGTGCCGGTCTGCCGGTCGAAGCGGCGCACAGTCAGCGGCAGGTAGCGGCCGGCGTTGTCCCGGCTGCGCCGGTGGGCGGCGCTGGCGCCCAGCAGCAGCGCGGCACCCCACGCGACGGCTCCCAGCAGCACGGCACCCACCTCATCGCTCGTCCCCTGCAACCGCCCTTGATCTGTCCGCTCATCGTGGCAGCGGCACCGCGGCACCGGTGGCACTTGGTGGGTGCCAGCAGGAGCCGGGGCGGGGGAATGCCGGGAGGGTGCCGGTGCTTGCAGGGGGTGATCGACCTGCTGCACGTCCCCGGGCCTCACCTTCAGCCACCTCGAGTGGCCGCTCGCCGAGAGGCGACTGCCGGGTCGATCAGCACGTTCGTGCGGTACGACGGCCGCCGGGTCCTCGACCCGGCGGCCGTCGTGCGTTCCGACGCGCTGGGGCCGGGCGCGTCGCGGGTCGTGCGCGCCGGGGTGGTGCGTGCGGCGCTCAGCGCAGCACTTCCACGTCCTCGCCGAGCGCCTCCAGCAGCGCGGGCAGCTCGCGCGCGCGGGGGCGCACCAGGTGCGCGGTGCGTGCGGCCCGCAGCAGGGGCAGGTCGGTCAGGTTGTCGGAGTAGGCGTGCTCCACGGGAAGCTCGACGCCGGCTGCGAGCAGGGCGTGCACCTTGGCCTGGCCGCGGGCGGGCACAGCGTGCGGTAGGCGCCAGCGGTGGGCGGTGAAGGCGCTGGCGACGACTTCCACGTCTTCCAGGCCCAGTGCGTCGCAAAGCGCCAGGGCCAGGGGTTGCGCGCAGCCGGTGGCGATGACGACGCGGTCCCCGGCGGCCCGGTGCTCGTGCAGGCGGGCCAGCGCGAGGTCGATGCGCCGGCCGCCGCCCGGGCCGGCGTGCTCGGCGGCGAAGCCGCACATCAGCTCCTGGAAGCAGGTGGGGTGCAGGCCGACGGTGGCCGCCCACACGACGATGCGCTCGGCGTGCAGCCGGCTGGTGCGCCGGGCGCCGAGGGTCAGCCACGCGGGGGCGGTCAGTGCCACCAGGGCCAGGCGGGCGGGGGAGCGGCGCAGCAGGTGGGTCAGGAAGCGGGCGAAGGAGTCGGTGCTGAGCAGGGTGTCGTCCAGGTCGAAGACCACGCACTGCTGCTGGGACACGCGGAGACCCTAGGGGAGGGGTGGGCAGGTCCCTGGGTCGCAAGGCTCAGCGCGTAGTACCGCATCGCAGCAGGTGGCTGGGTCTGCCTGCCGCGAGGGCACCTGCTCGTGCCGTGAGCGGCGGTGGTGTCGTCCTCGTGCGCCATGCTCTGCCGCCAGCCGCTCGAGGATGGGGGAGACAGGTGGGACCGCTGACGGACGCAGACTTCTGGGCCCTGATCGCTCTGGTGGATGCAGAGGCCGACGACGGCACCGCCTCCGGCGTGCAAGCGGCCCTGCACGAGCTGAGCCAAGCGCTCAGGCGCAGAAGCCCTGAGCAGGTCGAGGCGTTCATGTGGGGGCTGACCCGCCGTTCGGCTCAGCTGCTGCACCAGGTCGACGCGGTGCTGCCCGCGCACCTGGCGATCGGTGGTGACGCGGGGCGGATCCAGGCGCTGTCGGTGGTCCTCAGCGGCGAGCAGCTGCACGCCGCGGCGCTGGCCGACCCCCGGGTGGTGCTGAGCACCTACGTACCCGTCGCGGAGGTGGTGCCCGATGCCTGCTCGCGGGTGCACGAGGAGCTGACCGGGGTGGCCCTGGAGGTGCCCGAGGGCGATGAGGACCCCGCCCGGCGCCCCTCGCTGCTCGATGCGGAGGACGGGTGGCTCGCGGTGCGCCCCTGCCACGTGCAGGTGAGCGCCCCGCTGGGGTACTGGCCGCTGGCCGAGCGCCTGGCTGCGGCGCTGCGCGAGGACGCGGCCTGGCGGCGGTGGTGGGTGGGCACGGGGGCCCCGCCGGCGCTGGTCTACGTCAACTTCGACACCGCTCAGAGCCTGCAGCGGTGGACCTCGGAGACGATCGAGGGTGAGGTGCGCCTGGGGCAGGTGCGGGTGCGGCGCTACCGGGACCGCATCGAGGCCAGCACCTACTCGCCCAGCGTGGGCTCGCACGGCTCGCAGGCCGAGGTGGAGCAGTGGGTGCGAGGTGACCTGCGCGCCGTCTTCGACGCCCTGGCGCTGCGCCTGCACGCCGGTGCGCCACCCTCCCTGATCTGACCCGCTGGCCTGACGCGCTGCCCAGGCACCCCGGCGTGCGCGACGGGTGCGCCCCACGCTCCTTCGCTCGACCGCCGGTCCCGCGTGGGCCGGAGCGGATCGGATCGGCCGACATCGGCTGACGTCGACTGATGAAGCGGACGCCGCAGCGTTCAGTCCGAGCGTGTCCGGGCAGGCTGCTCCAGCCCGTCGAACGCGGCCAGCGCAGCGCCGAACGTGGCACGGCGGGAGTCCTCGATCGTGGTGACCCCGTAGAGCAGGTGGATCGAGCGCGCCGGCAGACCCAGATCCCGGGAGTCTTCAGCACGCTCGCGGTCCAGGTCCCTGGCGGTGTCGGTCACGGTGACCGAGAGCCACTGCGTGCCCTGCTCGCTGGTGCCGCTCCACCACCAGAACCGCTCCGGGTCCGTCGTGGCGTAGTTCTCCTGCAGCCAGGTCGCATCGGCGTAGTCGCGCTCGTGCTCGAGCACCACGGGGTCCAGCCCGTGCCTGGCACCCAGGTCGCTGACGGTCTGCAGGATGCGGCGCCACTGGGCCTTGTCCGCCGGCGCCTCGGTGCTCTCGCGTGAGTCGGAGTTGTAGGTGACGTAGGAGGAGTCCCCTCCGTACCCGTTGCCGTCCACGGGGCTCCACCCGCCCTCTTGCCGCGTGACCCACGTCAGGCCGTACTGCGCGGTGAAGGTGCGCTCGAGCTCGGCCAGCAGCGCCTGGGCGGTGCGCTCGGCCTGCTGCTGCGTGGGCGCTGCGAGGGCGTCGTGGGCGTCGATGCCCTCCGCGCCCGGGTAGTTCGCCCAGTCGACCGTGACCTGACGCCCGGAGGAGTCGGTGTAGGTGCTCGTGGGCGAGGGGGCGCACCCGCTCAGCACGGCCAGGAGCACGCAGGCGCCGGAGATCCGGTGTCGGGTCGTGGAGGGCACTGCTGGACGGTAGGCCGACTGCCGCCGCCGGTGGTGGAGGTGCCTGGGCTCATCCGGCACGAGGTGGTGAAGGGCTGGCGCTGACCGACGCCTCCTGTGCCCGGCGGCCTCACCGGCGCTGGCGGGCCCTCGTCAGGGTCAGGAGGAACCGCCCCGCCGAGCCAGCACCAGCTCAAGCGGGACGGTGCCCCAGACCGATGGCGGAGGGGTGAGGAGGCACACGACGGGCTGGTTCAGCTGCCCCGCACCGTGCCGTCAGCCGTCAGCCGTCAGCCTGGCCAGGACGTGGGCGCGGAACGCCTCGCCCGGCTGGCGCTGGCCCTCGAACCAGCTCAGCAGGCTCTCCAGCGCCGGCGCGTGCACCTGGCGCACGGCCCCCACGCCGAACTGCGCGCGCAGGAACAGCACCACGGGGCTGTCGGCGGTGGCGGGAAAGCCCGCTGCCAGCGCCAGGTCGCGAAAGCGCTGCACGGCCTGGGGGGTGGGAGTTGTAAAACCGGGAGTCCCCCCGGTGGAGGTCGGAGTCTCCTGCCCGGTCCACGCGAGCGGCTGACTCGTGTCGACGTCCTCGCCGCCCACGTCGCTGGCCTCGTCGCCAGCCTCGTCGCCAGCCTCGTCGCCAGCCTCGTCGCTGGCCCGGTCACCGGGTACGGGTGGGACGTCGATCACCTGCTGGGTGATGGCCGCCAGGGCGCGGAAGCGCTCGACGCCCTCAGCGACCACGGCCCGCATCCACGCCTCGCGCTCGGCGGCCTCCACATCGACGTCGAGGCCGGTGTTGACGTGGGCGGCCAGGCCGGTGTTGACGTCGAAGGGCACCGGGTGGCCGGTGCGCACGGCGTCGTGGACCAGCGCGCGGGACAGGGTGTGGCTGTGAGCCATGCGGTCCGGGCGCCCACCACCGTAGGCGCCGACCTGCACCCGGTCGGCCAGGGTCAGCAGCACCCCAGCCAGCTGCACCGCTTCCGCAGGCTCGACCGCAGCGGGTTCGTGCGGTGACCCCTCCTGCCGGCCCGTCTCGCGCAGCAGCTCACGGGCGACCTGCTCGGCGTCGAAGGCGGCCTGCACCGCGTGCGAGCCGAGGTTCACGCGCCGGTCGGGGTTGAACGCCACGTCCGGGGCGGCCTCGCGGGCGAAGCCGCGGCGGCGCTGGTCGCCCGGGGTGCCGGGCTGCCCGGGGAAGCCGGCCTGGGTGACCTGCTCGCCGGTGGCGCCGGTGGCCAGGGCCAGCGCGGCGGCGGCCTCCACGACACCGGGGGGCAGACCCGCCTGACGGGCGCCGGCCAGGGCTCGCAGCGCCGCCTCGGCGCTCAGGACGACCCCACCGGCGGCAATGGGCGCCGGCTGCCCGTGCGCGCCGGCGCGCGCGGCGGCGTTGGCGGCGTCGGCGGCGTTGGCGGTGGGGCGCTGCACCGTGGAGGTTGCGGCGCGCAAGCGGCCGCCGGGGCCGGGGTCCTCGCCCGGGTCGGTGACCGCCTCGGAGCTGAGGCGCCCGTCGATGCCGGCGAAGATGCTCACCGTGTTGGCGCCGGCGGTGGCCATGTCCACGCGCAGGTCCGCGATGGGGGTGGTGCGCTCCACACCGGCTTTGCGCTGGGACTCCACCCGGTACTGCACCTCCCGGCCGCTGTGGTGGGCGGCGAGCACGGCGGGGTAGGTGGGGTCGTCCTTGGCCAGCCAGGCGGTGATGGGACGCGCGACCCTGGTGTTCTCGCTCTTGAGGACGACCATGACGTTGCGCTTGGTCTGATCGTCCTTGTGCTGCAGCGCGGTGATGGTGCCGGTGCCCACCTGCACCCACACCTCGGCGCGCACGCCGTGCGCGTCGGCGCCGTCGCGGGAGGTGAACGGCTTGGCCATCGTCTGCGACTCCTCGTCCGTGACTCCTCGTGCTTGTCCCCGCCCTGATCCTCGTGGGTTCCACCGGTGACGGTGGCCGGGGTCCGCGCCCCTCACCGCGGCGGGTGTGCGTGGGTGTGCCCGCGCGCAGGCACGGCGGGCCCGCGTCAAGGTTCGTGCGGCTGGTAACCGTCGACGACCTCGACACCGGGCCCCAGCTCCGTGCGCAGCCGCAGCACCAGGTCCCGGCCGGCGGCCACCCACGCGTTCAGCTCTTCCTCACTGCCGCGCAGGGGGTTGGGCGGGTCCTGCATCTCATCGTGGCGGCGTGCCCACGCGCGCACGTCGCTCTTGAGCTCCTCGGAGAGCGGCAGCCGGTCCAGGTCGACGTTGAGGTCGACCACGCCGGCGGCGTGCGCGGGGGTGCGCCGCCACAGCGGGTCGGCGCCGAAGTCGGCCTTGAACACCAAGGTCACCGGCTCGCGCGCGTCCTGGCTCACCGCTGCACGGTAACCGGCGACCCGCTGGACCCGCTGGACCCGCTGGACCCGCTGGACCCGCTGGACCCGCTGGACCCGGTAAATCCGCGCTCAAGCCCTGGCGCGAGCCGGTGCTCCGGCCCACTCGGCGCGCGCAGGAAGCGCGTCCTGCGGGTCCAGTCCTGGCGAGGTGCCGCGCGAGGGTGCGCGGGGAGCGGACGCGCCGGTGGCCGTGGCTGCAGCCACGGCC
>NZ_JBJLSG010000089.1:0-20952 GCF_050871925.1 Kineococcus gurbantunggutensis | reverse complement strand
GCCCGCGCGGTGCGCGCGGGCCGGGACCGGGCCGGGGCTCAGCCCTGCTGCGGGGCGACCCCGCGCAGCGCCACGACGGTCTCCAGCGCCGCCAGGACGGCCTCGCGGCCCTTGTCCTCGCGCGAGCCGCGCAGCCCGGCGCGGTGCAGGGCCTGGGACTCGTTGTCCACGGTGAGCACCCCGAAGCCGACCGGCACGCCGGTGGTGACCGCCACCTGCGTCAGCCCGGCGGTGGCCGCGTCGCACACGTACTCGAAGTGCGGGGTGCCGCCGCGGATGACGACGCCCAGGGCGACGACCGCGTCGCAGCCGGTGCGCGCCAGGCGGGCGGCGGCCACGGGCAGCTCGAAGGCGCCGGGCACGCGCACCTCGACGACCTCGGTGACGCCCGAGTCGGCCAGGGCGCGCCGGGCGCCGGCCAGCAGCCCGTCCATCACCTCCTGGTGCCAGCGCGCGGCGACCACCGCCACGCGCAGGCCGCTGCCGTCCACCTCGATCTCGGGGCTGCCGTCTCCGCTCACGCGTCCTCTCCCGTCCGCTCGTCCTGCTGCTGGTCGTGCCGGTCGTGCCGGTCGTGCCGGTCGTGCTGCTCGCCGCCGGCGCGCAGGTGCGCGCGCAGGTCGGCGATGGTCAGGACCGGCAGGTCGTTGCGCCGGCCCAGCTCGGTGATCTGCTCCCAGCTCGACATCGAGCCGTCGTCCTCGACGAGCTCGGCGATGACGCCCACGGGCGGCAGGCCCGCCAGGCGGCACAGGTCGACGGCGGCCTCGGTGTGCCCGGGGCGCTCCAGCACGCCGCCGGGGCGGGCGCGCAGCGGGAAGACGTGCCCGGGGCGCACCAGGTCCGCCGGGACGGCGCCGGGGTCGGCCAGCACGCGGGCGGTGCGGGCGCGGTCGGCCGCGGAGATGCCGGTGCCCACCCCGGCGGCGGCGTCGCAGCTGACGGTGTAGTCGGTGCGCAGGCTGTCCTCGTTGCGCTCGACCATGCGCGGCAGGCCCAGGGCGTCGGCGCGCTCGGCGGGCATCGGCGCGCAGAGCATCCCGGAGGTGTGCCGCACCGTCCAGCCGATCCACTCCGGGGTGGCCAGGGCCGCGGACAGCACCGCGTCGCCCTCGTCCTCGCGGTCGGCGTCGTCGGTGACGAGCACCGGCTTGCCGGCGCGCAGCGCGGCCAGCGCGGCGGCCACGGCGGCGGCGGGACCGGGAGCGCCGGGGTCGGTGGCGCCGGGACCGGTGGCGAGGCGGTCCGGGGTGCCGGCGGGCGCGCTCACCGCGAGCCCCCCGACGCGCCGGCGGTGCGGGCGACCAGGCCGGCGGTGATGCGCTCGACGTACTTGGCCAGCACGTCGACCTCGAGGTTGACCGGCTCGCCGACGCCGCGCTGGCCCAGGGTGGTCAGCTGCAGGGTGGTGGGGATCAGGGAGACCTCGAACCACGGCCGCGGGTCGTCCACGGCGCTGACCGCGGAGACGGTCAGGGAGGTGCCGTCGACCGTGATGGAGCCCTTCTCCACCACGTAGCGCGCCAGCGCGGGGTCGATGCCGACGCGCACCACCTCCCACGCCTCGCCGGGGGTGCGCGCCAGCACGGTGCCGGTGCCGTCGACGTGGCCCTGCACGACGTGCCCGCCGAAGCGGGCGGAGGCGGCCATGGCGCGCTCGAGGTTCACGCGCCGGCCGGGCGCGACGTCGCGCAGCGAGCTGCGCACGAGGGTCTCGGCCATGACGTCGACGGTGAACACGGCCGGTTCCGGCTGGTCCACCACCGTCAGGCACACGCCGTCGACGGCGATGGACGCGCCGTGCACGGCGTCGGTGGTGACCAGCGGTCCGCGCACGCTCAGCCGCGCGGAGTCCTCGCCGCGCTCGACGGCGACGACCTCGCCGACCTCCTCAACGATCCCGGTGAACACGGGGGGCCTCCTCGGCGTGGTGGTGGTGGAGCGGGTCCTCGGTGCGCGGGCGGGGGCGCGCGCGCACGCGCACGTCCTCCCCGACGCGGGTGACGGCGCCCTCGCCGGGCGCCAGGTCCAGGCGCAGCGCCCCGGCGACGCCGGTGACGCCCAGGTCGGCCACCGCGGCCGCCCCGGCGCCCAGCAGCGCCGGGGCCAGGTAGGCGACGACCTCGTCGACCAGGCCCGCGCGGGCGAGGGCGGCCGCCAGCGCCGGGCCGCCCTCGAGCAGGACGGTGCGCACCTCGCGCGCGGCCAGGGCGGCGAGCACCTCGTGCGGGTCGCGGGTGCGCACGTGCAGCAGCTCGGCGCGCCCGTCGAGCAGGCGCGCGCCGGCGGGCAGGTCGCGCAGGCCGGCGACCACGCGCAGCGGCTGCGGGCCGGGGACGTCCTCGCCGCCGGGCCCGCGCACGGTCAGGGCGGGGTCGTCGGCCAGGGCGGTGCCGGTGCCGACCAGGACCGCGTCGTGCTCGGCGCGCAGCCGGTGCACGTCGGCGCGCGCGGGCGCGGAGGTGATCCAGCGGCTGGAGCCGTCGGCGGCCGCCGAGCGCCCGTCGAGGGTGGCGGCGAACTTCCACGTCACCCAGGGGCGCCCCCGGCCCACGGCGGTGGCCCAGCGCTCGTTGAGGGCGCGGGCCTCGTCGGCGAGCAGGCCGGTCTCCACCTGCACGCCGGCGCCGGCGAGCAGGGCGGCGCCGCCGGCCGCGGCGGGGTTGGGGTCGGTGTCGGCCACGACGACGCGGCGCACCCCGGCGGCGAGCAGGGCCTGCGCGCAGGGGCCGGTGCGGCCGGTGTGGGTGCACGGCTCGAGGGTCACCACGGCGGTGGCGCCGCGGGCGCTCAGGCCCCGGGAGGCCAGGTCGGCCAGGGCGGCGGCCTCGGCGTGCGCGGTGCCGGCACCGCGGTGGTGGCCCTCGGCCAGGGTGCGCCCGTGCGGGTCGAGCAGGACGCAGCCCACGCGTGGGTTGGGACCGGTGGCGGGCCCCAGGGCCGCCAGCCGCAGGGCGCGGCGCATGGCGGCGACCTCGGCCGCGCGCCGGTCCCCGGGCTCGGCCCGGTCCCGCGCCTGCTCGATCCCGCTCACCGCACCCCTCGCTCTCGCGCCGTCGCAGCGCTCCGGGGGCGCGCGGGGAGGCGCGGGTGCGGGCGGGCGCGCGGCAGCGCACCGCCGACCCCGGGGTCGCGGGGCGCGCCGGGGACGCCGGCGGCGGGTGGCCGCGGCTGCGTCCGGGCGCGCCGGTGCGACCCCGCGTGCTGCCTCCCGTCCGGACTCTCACCGTCGGTCCCGGAGTCCCACCGGGTCGGCCCGCCACCCGGTGGGGTGGGGGCTCGCGGACTGTCACCGCCGGTTCGGAATTGCACCGACCCCGGAGCACGCGTGTCGTTCGGTCTACCTGGTCGTACTCGTCCTGCTGGTCTGGCTCGTGCCGGTCCTGCTCGTGCAGCCGGTGCAACCGCACCGGCCGCCCGTGCTGTTCCCGCGGGCGGCGCCCGGGGTCTGGTCAGTCTGCCACGCCGGGGCGCGGGCGCCCCGGCCGCCGCCCGGACGGCTCAGCGCCGCTCGGGTCGGCGCCGGACGGCTCAGTGCGCGCAGGCGGCGGTGGCCAGGGCGCGCAGCTGCGCCACCGCGGCGGCGGCGTCCTCGGCGCCGTAGACGGCCGAGCCGGCGACGAAGACGTCGGCGCCGGCCTCGGCGGCGCGCTCGATGGTGGACGCCGACACCCCGCCGTCCACCTGCAGGCGCACGTCCAGGCCGGAGGCGCCGATGGCCGCGCGCGCCCGGCGGATCTTCGGCAGGGTCACGTCGAGGAAGGACTGCCCGCCGAAGCCGGGCTCGACGGTCATCACCAGCAGCATGTCGAACTCCGCCAGCAGGTCCACGTACGGCTCCAGCGGGGTCGCCGGGCGCAGCGCGATGCCGGCGCGGGCGCCGGCGGCGCGCAGCTCGCGGGCCAGCCGCACCGGGGCGGCGGCGGCCTCGGCGTGGAAGGTGACCCCCTGGGCGCCGGCCTCGGCGTAGGCCGGCGCCCAGCGGTCGGGCGCCTCGATCATCAGGTGGCAGTCCAGCGGCACCGGCGACACCTTCCGCAGCGCCTCCACCACCGGCAGGCCCAGCGTCAGGTTGGGCACGAAGTGCCCGTCCATGACGTCGACGTGGGCGGCGTCGGCGGTGGAGATGCGCTCCAGCTCCGCCTGCAGGTTGGCGAAGTCGGCGGACAGGATGCTGGGGTTGACCTGGATCGTCACGGCGCGACCCTAGCGGCGCGCCCGGACGCCCCTCACGCCGTCTCCGGCCGGCCCAGGGTCTCGCCCTGCACCGCGGCGTCGCGCTCGCCGGGGGCGGTGAGCACGAGGAAGAGCCCGGCGTACGGGCCCAGCCACACGCCGAAGCTGCGCAGGTCGTCCACCCAGCCGATCTCGCCGCCGGTGGAGGCGTCCACGACGGCGTGGCGCGGCTTGAAGGCCTCCGAGCGCACCGTGCCCTCGATGGTCTCGCCGGTGAAGTTCAGCACCGTCACCTGCACGGGGGCGTCCGTGCGGCTGGCGTCGCCGTCGTCGAGGCGGTGGACCATGACGAGCATGCCGTGGTGCGCCACCGGCGGGACGTCGATCTGGGTGGCGGCGGCGATGCCGTGGCGGGCGCGCACCGCCAGCAGCTGCTTCAGGCCCGAGGCGAAGGAGGTCTCCGACTCCAGCTGGTCCGGCAGCGAGCCGTACAGCGAGCGCCCGCGCGGCATCCCCGAGGGCGAGGCGCTCGCCTCCGGCGCGACGTCCATGAGGTCGTGGGCGCCGCGGTGCACCCAGCGGGTGTCGCCGCCGGCGACCAGGTCGCGCACCTGCTCCACCGGCACCGGCAGGGTGCCGGTGAGGTCCCAGCCGGAGAGGGCGAACACGCCCGGCTGCCAGGCGTTGAACATCGCCATGAGCAGGTGGGCGCGGCGGATGCCCTCCACGTGCTGCTCGTCGACGTCCGCCAGGGTGCGCAGGCCCTGGGTGGCGGCGATGACGGAGGCGCTGGTGCAGGCGATGCCGTTGGTGGTGAAGACGTGGTTGTAGTCGGCGGCCTCGCCGGTCAGGTGGGCCAGCAGGTCCGCGCGCACCGTCTCGGCCAGCTCCGCGCCGGTGACCTGCCGGCCGCGGAAGCCGAAGGTGTCCGCGGCGTGCAGGGTCGCCCAGTGCACCAGCTCGTAGGTGAGCTCGTCGTGGTTCTGCAGGGCGTGCACCAGGCTGACCGGCTCCACGCCCGTCTCCAGGCAGGTGCGCAGCGTCAGGCGCAGGAACTCGGTGTCCCCGGTGGCCAGGGCGTGGTGGTAGGCGGGGCGGTTGACGAAGTCGTAGGACAGGTCCGCGCCGACGCGGCCGGTGTCGCGGATGTCCTCCATCGTCAGGTTCAGCTCCTGGAAGGTGAACCCACCGACCTTGCGGACCATCCCGGCGATGACGTGGTTGGCCGCGTGCGAGAGGGGGTGCCCCTCGGACCACGCCGGCAGGCCCTCGGCGGACTTCTCCACGCCCAGGAAGCCGTTGGCGTCCAGGCGCAGGCCGTGGGTGCCCAGGTCGCCCAGGGAGTGCAGGGCGTCGCCGATGACCAGGCGCATGCCGGCGAAGGTGGGGTCCAGCCAGTTGATCGAGGGCTGGCCCTGCTTGAAGTAGTGCAGGTACACCCAGCGGCGCACCTTGCCGTCCACGCCGGTCACCGGCGCGGTGGCCGACCAGTTCGTCTCCTTCACCCCGGGGGCGTAGAAGATCACCCGCTGCAGGGCGCCGATGATGTAGCCGTGGTCGGCCAGCTCCTTCTCGGCCGCGGCGTCGAGGTTGACCGCGTCCTCGCCCGGGCGGACCTCGGGCAGCAGGTGCCAGTCCTCCTCGGGGATCTCCACCATGTGGTAGATGCCCGGGTACTCGCGGTAGGCCATCTCGGCCAGGCGGAAGTCGGCGCCCTTGCCGGTGTGGCCGGGCACGATGTCGTCGATGACGCTGCCGCCGTGGCGGTCGGCGACCTCGCACACCTCGCGGAACTCCTCCTCGGTGCCGAAGAGGGGGTCGATGTGGGTGCTGATGCGGTCGAAGTGCCCGTCGACGCTGGGCGTCTCGCTCCACCCCGACAGCCCGCCGGCGCGCTTGACCGGGCCGGTGTGCACCGCGTCGATGCCGATGCGCTGGAACGCCCGCCACAGCTCGTCGCTGCCCAGCGAGGCCAGGAACGACTCCCCGGGCCGGGTGATCAGTGAGATCGGGTAGGCGGTGAACCACACCGAGGCGGTGGCCAGGGCGCGGCGCGCGTCGGGGCGCGCGTAGGGGTTGCGCCACATGCTGGGCTGGCCGGACAGCTGCCGGGAGAGCACGTCGGCGTCGGCGAGCATCGACTGGCCCACCAGCCACTGCACGTACGCGGGGTTGTCGCCGTCGGCCGCGCGCGGGTCGGCCACGCGCCGGGCGGTGCCGCGGCCGCCGCGCAGCTGCGCGCGCGGGCGCAGCCGCTGCGGGCGCGCGGGGTAGCGCTGCTCGTCGTAGGTGATCTCCTCGGGGACGACCTCCCCGGCGGCGGTCGCCTCGGGGGCGGTGCGGGCCGGGGCGTCCTGCGCGGGTCCGGCGGGTTCGAGCGGCACGGCTTCCTCCTGGTGGTGCGGTCGACGTCCCACGCTGCTGCTCCCGGCCCCGGCGCGCACCTCGAGCGCGCGCCGGGCGTGTCGGGACCCCCGCGGCGGGAGCGCCCGGGCGGTGCGCGCGGGGGCCCGGCGGGCGGGGCGCCGGCTCAGGGGTGCGCGACGTCCGAGGGGTGCAGGTGCGCCACGCCGGGCACCCCGAGCTGGCGCAGGGTGGTGACCAGGTCCGCGCGCAGGCGCTCCAGCACGGCGGCCACCCCGGCCTGGCCGTCGGCGGCCAGGCCCCACATCACCGGGCGGCCCACGTGCACCGCGCGGGCGCCCATCGCCAGCGCCGCCACCACGTGGTGGCCCTCGCGCACGCCGGAGTCCACGTGGACCTCCACCTCGCCGCCGACCTCGGCGACGACCTCGGGCAGGGCGCGGGCGCTGGTGATCGAGGTGCCCAGGCGCCGGCCGCCGTGCGTGGAGACGATCACGGCGTCGGCGCCGGCGTCCACGCAGCGGCGCGCGTCGCGGGCGGTGAGCACGCCCTTGACCGCCACCGGCAGCCCGGTCAGCTCGCGCAGCCGGCCGATGACGTCGGGGGTCAGGTCCTCCGCCGAGCGCATCGCGTGCGGGCCGGCGGCCTCGCGCTCGGCGGCGGTGAGGTTGACCACGCGGGCCTTGCGGGGGGTCTCGGGCCAGTCGGTGGGCTCCACGCTGGGCAGCGCCGGGGCCAGGGCGGTGGTGTCCACCGTGAGCACCAGGGCGCTCGCGCCGGCGGCGGCGGCCCGCTCGACCAGCCGCTGCGTCAGGGAGCGGTCCTGCATGACGTACACCTGGTACCACCACGGCGCGCCGGTGGCGGCCACGTCGGCGAAGGCGACGCCGGTGTTGGTCGACACGCCCAGCACGGTGCCCGCCGCGGCGACCGCGCGGCCGGTGAGGACCTCGCCCTCGGGGCGGGCGGCGACCTGCTGCGCCATCGGCGCCACCAGCACCGGGAAGGCCACCGGGGTGCCCAGCACGGTGGTGGCGGTGGGCACCGCGCTGGTGTCGCGCAGCACGCTGGGCCGCAGCCGCAGCGCGTCCCACGCCTCGATCCCCTCGCGCTGGCACTGCCCGTGCCCGGCGGAGGTGGCGAAGTACGCCGCGACGTAGTCCGGCAGCAGCTCGTCGGCGCGCCGGTGGACTTCCTCGACCCAGGTCACCGGGTCATCCTGCCTGGCGCGCGCGGCGCCGGGCGGGAGCCGCGCTCAGGACCGTGCGGCTAGGACGTGCGGCGCAGCAGGGCCACGTGCATGGCGTCGGTGCCGTGGGTGTGCGGCCACAGCTGCACCGCGCTGCCGGCGGCGGCGCCGTGCACGGCGGGCGCCACCCGCGCCAGCACCGCGGGGGTGTCCAGGCGCTCCACGCCCACCCCGCGGCGGGCGGCGGCCTTGACGGCGTCGTCGACGACCAGGCGGGTCTCGGCGAGCACCGGCGAGCAGGTGGCGTAGGCCACCACCCCGCCGGGGCGCAGCGCGTCGATCGCCGAGCCCAGCAGGTCGCGCTGCAGCGGCCCCAGCGAGCCCAGGTCGGCCGGGGTGCGCCGCCAGCGCGCCTCCGGCCGCCGGCGCAGCGCGCCCAGCCCGGTGCAGGGGGCGTCGACCAGGACGCGGTCGTAGGCGCCGGGCTCGTCGGCGCCGACCTCGCGGCCATCGCCGACGCGCACCTCCACCGGCCCCAGCGGGCCGGCCGGGACCGCGGCCAGCGAGGAGCGCACCAGCTCCGCGCGGTGCGGGGCGACCTCCACCGCCGTCAGGTGCGCGCCGCGCAGCACCGCGGTGGCCGCCAGCTGGGCGGCCTTGCCGCCGGGGCCGGCGCACAGGTCCAGCCAGCGCTCGTCGCGGCCCTCGACGTCGGCGGCGGCCAGCACGTGCGCCACGAGCTGGCTGCCCTCGTCCTGCACGCGGGCGCGGCCGGCGCGCACGGCGGGCACCAGGCCGGGGTCGCCGCGCTCGAGCAGCGCGGCGGTCGGCGACCAGCGGCCCGGGCGCACCGTCAGGGCGCGGTCGTCGCTGAGCAGGTCCTGCGGGGTGGCCAGGCCCGGCAGCGCCGTCAGGGCCACCGCGGCCGGGGCGTTGTCGGCGGCCAGCAGCTCGCCGAGCTCGCCGGCGTCGTGGCCGTGCGCGCGCAGCGCCTCGCGCAGGGCGCGCACCACCCACTGCGGGTGCGAGGTGCGCACCGCCCAGCCCTCGTCGGTGCCGGCCGGCGGGGCGACCTCCTCCACCCACGGGCCCAGCTCGCGGCCCACGACGCCGCGCAGCACCGCGTTGACCAGCCCGGAGGGCCCCACGCCCAGCTCCCCGCGCGCCAGCGCCACCGTGGTGGCCACCGCGGCGTGGTCGGGCACCCGCATCGCCAGCAGCTGGTGCAGGCCCAGGCGCAGGGCGTCCAGGACGCCGGGGTCCAGGTCGCCGGCCGGGCGGTCCACCACGGTGGCCAGCAGCGCGTCGTAGGTGCCCCGCCCGCGCAGCACGCCGTAGGCCAGCTCGGTGGCGAAGGCGGCGTCGCGCCCGCCCAGGCGCCGCTGGCGCAGCAGCTTCGGCAGCACGAGGTTGGCGTAGGCGTCCTCCTCCTCCACCGCGCGCAGCACCGCGAACGCCACCCGGCGCGCGTCGTCGACGCGGGTGTAGCGGTCCTGCTTGACCCCGCGGCGCGGCGCCTGCTCGCGGGGCCGCTCCCCCGCCGGGCCGCGGGCGGGCCCGCGGGCCCCGCGCGGGGCCGCGCCGCGGGCGGACCCGCGGGTCCCCTCGCCGCGGGGGGGTTCGCGCCGGTCCGGTTCGGGCGTCACTGCAGCTCCTCGTCCCCGGGCCGCACGCCGCGGGCCCAGTCCACCGCGGGCATCGCCCGCTTGCCGGCCGGCTGGACCTGGCCCAGCTCGACGAGCCCGTCGCCGGTGCCCACCAGGACCCGGCGCTTCTCGACCACCACGCGTCCGGGACCGGGGCCGTCCCCGGCCACCGGCAGCACCGGGGCCAGCTTCAGCCGCTCGCCGCGGAAGGACGTCCACGCCCCCGGGTCGGGGGTGCAGCCGCGCACCCGCCGGTCCACCTCGGCGGCCGGGGCGCTCCAGTCCACGCGGGCCTCCTCCACGGTGATCTTCGGGGCGAGGCTGACGCCCTCGCCCGGCTGCGGCACCGCGGTGGCGGTGCCGGCGGCCATCGCGTCCAGCACGTCCACCAGCAGGTGCGCCCCGCGCGCCGCCAGGCGCTGCAGCAGGTCCCCGGCGGTGTCGCGCGCGCCGACGGGCTCGCGCAGGGAGCCGAGCACGGGGCCGGTGTCCAGGCCCTCCTCGAGCTGGAAGACGCACGCGCCGGTGACCTCGTCGCCGGCCATGACGGCGCGCTGCACGGGGGCGGCGCCGCGCCAGGCCGGCAGCAGCGAGAAGTGCAGGTTCACCCAGCCCAGCCGCGGCACGTCCAGCGCCGCGCGCGGCACCAGGGCGCCGTAGGCGACGACGGGGCAGGCGTCGGGGGCCAGCGCGGTCAGCTCGGCCAGGAAGGCCGGGTCGCGCGGCGTGGCCGGCTGCAGCAGCGGCAGGCCCACCTCGCGGGCGCGCTGCGCCACGGCGGAGGCGGCGCTGCGGCGCCCGCGCCCGGCGCGCGCGTCGGGGCGGGTGACGACGGCGGCGACCTCGTGGGAGGAGGCCAGCAGGGCGTCCAGGGAGGCGACGGCGACGTCGGGGGTGCCGGCGAGGACGAGGCGCACTACCTCGCCTGACCGAACGTGGCGTGCGGGGAGACCTTCACCTGCGGCACGTCCCGGCCCAGCCACTCGGCCTCGCGCACGGCCTTGAGCGCCATCTTGCGCTGGGCCTTGTCGAGGCGGTCGATGAACAGGACCCCGTCGAGGTGGTCCGTCTCGTGCTGGATGGCGCGGGCCTTGAACTCCGAGCCGGTGATGGTGACCGGCTCGCCGTGCACGTCGAAGCCCTTGGCGACCACGTGCAGGGCGCGGCG
The DNA here is from genome assembly GCF_050871925.1 of Kineococcus gurbantunggutensis. Taxonomy (NCBI): domain Bacteria; kingdom Bacillati; phylum Actinomycetota; class Actinomycetes; order Kineosporiales; family Kineosporiaceae; genus Kineococcus; species Kineococcus gurbantunggutensis. Next base: position 10,409 of record NZ_JBJLSG010000089.1, on the reverse strand, counting down.
GGTGTCGGCGACGATGCCGGGGAAGGACAGGCAGCCCTCGTCGCCCTCCTGGCACTCCTCGGACAGGTCCAGCACCGGGTTGACGAGGTGCCCCAGCTCGCCGTCGGCATGGTAGGTGAACACGCGCAGGCCCACGCCGATCTGCGGGGCGGCCAGCCCGGCGCCGGGGGCGGCGAGCATCGTGTCCTCGAGGTCCTTGACGAGCTTGCGCAGCTCCTTGTCGAAGGTGGTGACCTCCTCGGCGCGCTGGCGCAGGACCGGGTCGCCGAACAGGCGGATCGGCTGGACTGCCACGGGGCTCCTCGTGGGCTGGGGGGCGGGTGCGCGGGGCCGCACCGGGCGCGGGGGGCCGCGGGCGACCAGGAGAGTCTAGGTCCGCTCCGGGGGCGCCGGACGCGCGCCGGGGTGTGCGCGGGGGTGCGCGCGGGCGGCACGGGCGCACCCCGACGGGCGCGGAGCGGGGGCGGTGGACATCATCGACGGCGATGAGCGCGCTGCCCCGCCCCGCCGGTCCCGCCGGCCCCCACCTCCCCACCGGCCCTGACAGCCACGGGAGCCCCGGCGGCCCCGGGGCCGCCGCCCGCACCACCGCCCCCCGCGCCGCGGGCACCGCCGGGCGGGTGCTGGTGGTGCTGTCGGGGCTGGTCTCGGCGCTGGTGTGCGCGGGCGTGGGCGTGGGGCGCTTCCACGCCGGGGCGGCGTCGAACTACGACCTGGGCATCTTCAGCCAGTCGGCGGCCTCGTGGGCGCGGCTGCGGCTGCCGGTCTCCGGGGTGCTGGGCGGCACCCCCCTGCTGGGCGACCACTTCTCCCCCGCCACGGCGGTGTTCGGCCCGGCGTGGGCGCTGTGGCCGGACCCGCGCTCGCTGGTGGTGCTGCAGGCGCTGCTGCTGGGGCTGGGCACCGCGCTGGTGGCGCGCTGCGCGGTGCGGCACCTGCCGCTGCCGGCGGCCGCGGCGGTGGCGGTGGGCGTGGCCGGCGCGCACGGCGCGCTGGCCGCGGCGCGCTTCGACGTGCACGAGGTGTGCCTGGCGGTGCCGCTGCTGGCGCTGGTGGGCACCGCGCTGGTGGAGCGCCGGCACGGCGCGGCGGCGGCGTGGTCGCTGCCGCTGCTGCTGGTCAAGGAGGACATGGGCGCCACCGTGGCGGTGGTGGCGGTGCTGCTGTGGCTGCGCGGTCGGCGCCGGCTGGGGCTGGCGCTGGGCGCGGCGGCCGTGGCGGGGGTGGTGGTGGCGTTCGCGACGATGCTGGCCGTCGACCCCGCGCACGACCTGAGCCGGCTGGCCGCCTTCGGCGGCTCCTCGCGCACCGCGGCGGCGCCGGAGCCGGTGCCGGCCGGGGAGGCGCTGCGGCTGCGCGGGTGGCTGGTGCTGAGCGCGCTGGCCGGCGGCGGGCTGCTGTGGGCGGGCTCGCCCGTGGCGCTGCTGGCGGTGCCGACGCTGGCGTGGCGGCTGGCGTCCTCGACCCCGAGCTACTGGTCGCCGGGCCTGCACTACGGCGCGGTGCTGGTGCCGGTGGCCGGGGTCGCCCTGGTGGACATGCTGCGGCGGCTGGGCGCGCGGCCGCGGGCGCGGCGGGCGGTGGTGCCGCTGGCGGTGGCGGCGGCCGCGGCGTCCCTGGCGACGACGGCGGCGGTGCTGCCGCCGAGCGGGCTGCCGGCGCCGTGGCGCGGCTCCACCTGGCGGGCGGGGGCGTACGTGCAGGACCTGCGCGCGGCCACCGCGGACCTGCCGCGCGGCTCGCGCCTGGCCGCGGACAACACCAGCGGCCCGTACCTGCTGGGCCGCGCCGGCGGCGACCACGACGTGGTGGGCTGGTCGCCGGACACCCCGCTGGCGCGGCTGCCGGACGTGGTGGTGCTGGACACCTCGCGCGCCTCCACCGGCGCGTCGCTGGCGCGGCAGGAGCGGTGGCTGGAGGAGGTGGGCGCGCTGCCGGGCCTGCGCGCCCGGCGGGTGGGCAGCACCCTCGTGCTGCACCTGCCCGCCGCGCGCTGAGGGCGCCGGCGGGGCGGGCGGCCTCACACCAGCGGCACGTCCCGGCCGGCGAGGTCCAGGGCGCCGTGCGCGGCGGCCCAGCGCACCGAGTCGGCCGCGGCGGCCACCGACGTGAAGCGCGGCGCGTAGCCCAGCAGGGCGCGCGCCTTGGCGGTGGAGGCGCTGTGGCTGCGCGCCAGGTGCTCCCAGCTGGCGTCGGCGTGCTCGCCGGCGAGCTCCCGGAACTCCTCCCAGCCCACGTGCCGCAGCCGCGCCCCGCGCCCGAACCACGCCGCGGCCGCCGCGGCGAAGCCGCGCACCGTCACCGCCCGGTCGGAGACCACGTGGAAGCTCTCCCCCGCGGCCGCGGAGCGCCGGTGCAGGGCCAGCTCGAAGGCCTGGGCGACGTCGTCGGCGTGCACGTGGTGCAGGGTCTCCAGGCCCAGGCCCGGCACGGCCAGCTCGGCGCCGGTGGCCAGGCGGTGCCACACGTCGGGGTCGAGGTTGCCCAGCGGGGTGATGACCGGCCAGCCGGCGCCGCTGATGTGGCCGGGGTGCAGGACGGTGCAGGCCAGGCCGCCGGCGCGGGTCTCGGCCAGCAGCAGCCGCTCGACCTGCGCCTTGCGGGTGCCGTACTCGCCGAAGGGCTCGCGCGGGTCGTCCTCGGTGAGCGGGGAGGCGGCGGCGGGCCCGTGCACCCAGATGGTGCCCGCGTGCAGCAGGTGCCCGCAGCGCCCGCGCAGGGCCTCCACGAGCTGGGCCGCGGAGGCGGGGGTGAAGCAGACCAGGTCGACGACGGCGTCGGGGCGCAGGGCGGCCACGCGCTCGCCGAAGGTGCCGGCGGCGTCCTCGGCGTCGCGGTCCGCGCGCACGCGCTCGACGCGCTCCCACGCCGGGTGGGGGTGGTAGGGCTCGCGGGTGCCGCGGCTGACCGCGACGACGTCGTGGCCGGCGCGCACCAGCCGGGGCACCAGGTGGGTGCCGACGTGCCCGGTCGCCCCGATGACCACGACGCGCACGGTGGACCTCCTCGTCCGGCGGGCACCTCCCGCCGGCGCGATCGTGGCACGCGGCGGGCCGCGGCGCCCGGCGGGCTCAGCCGATCTGCTGGGGGTCCACCCGCACCCGCACCAGCGGCAGCTTGCGCGCGCTGCGCCCGGCGGTGACGGCCTTCAGCGCCCGGGCCAGCTCCACCGAGGCGGGCCGGGGCACCCGCACCACGGTGCGCACCTGCTCGACGGTGCCCGGCCGCGGGGGCAGCGGGACCGGGCCCAGCACGCGCGCGCCGGGCACGTCCGGCAGGGCGGCCAGGGTGGCGCCCACGGCGTCGGCGACGTCGGCGGCGGGGCCGATGAGCCCGGCGAGGCGGGCCGCGGGGGGCAGGTCCAGCTCGGCGCGCTGGGCCAGCTCGCGCTCGGCGAAGCCGGCGGGGTCCCAGCGCACCAGGGCCTGCACGGCCGCGGCCTGCGGGTCGGCGACCACGACGACGGCGCCGCCGGCGGAGGCCGGGCGCACCAGCGCCGCGGCGGCGGCCCAGCGGCGCAGCGCCTCCTCCTGCGCGCGCAGGTCCGGGCGCGAGAGCAGGGCCCAGCCGTCCAGCAGCAGGGCGGCGGCGTAGCCGCCGGGGGCGACCGGCTCGGCGCCGGGGGTGGCGATGACCAGGGACGGCTCGGCGGGCACGTCGTCGAGCACGCGCGAGCCGCCGGAGGTGCGCACGTCCACGCCGGGGAAGGCGCGGCCGAGCTCCTCGGCGGTGCGGCGCGCGCCGGTGACCACCGCGCGCAGGCGCCCGTCGCCGCAGGTGGGGCAGGTCCAGCCGGCGGCCGGGCGCCCGCACCAGCGGCAGGCGGGGTCGGAGCCGGGCTCCGCCAGGGCCAGCGGGCCGTGGCAGGCGGTGCAGCGGGCCGGTTCGCGGCAGGTGCGGCACGCCAGGGTCGGCACGTACCCGGCGCGCGGCACCTGCACCAGCACCGGGCCGCGGCGCACGGCGTCGCGCAGCACCCGCCAGCCGTCGCTGGGCAGGCGGGCGGCGGCGGCCAAGGGGTCCTGCGCGTCGTGGCCGCTGGTGCCGGCGACCGCCACGCGCGGGGCGCCGGCGCGCAGGACCTCGCGGGGGGCGGCGACCGCGCGCGCCCAGCCGCTCTCCAGCAGCAGCTGCGTCTCGGCGGTGCGGGTGCGCCCGGCGAACAGGGCGGCGGCGCCGGTGGCCCCGGCGCGCAGGACGGCGACCTCGCGCGCGTGCGGGTAGGGGGCGCGCTGCTCGGCGTGGGAGTCGTCGCCGTCCTCCAGCACGGCCAGCAGGCCGAGGTTGGGCAGGGGCGCGAAGACGGCGGCGCGGGTGCCGGCGACGACGCGGGCGCGGCCGGTGAGGGCCTGCAGGAACGCGGTGTAGCGGGCGGCGGGGCCGGCCTCGGCCTCCAGCAGCACGTGCGCGCCGGCGGGCAGGCGGCGCGCCAGGGCGGCGTCCAGGCGCACCAGGTCGCGGTGGTCGGGCACGAGCAGCAGCGCGGTGCGCCCGGAGGCCAGGACGGCGCGGGCGGCCACGGCCAGCGCCTCGAAGCAGTCGGTGCCCGGGGCCAGGGTGGCCACCGCGCGCGGGGCGCCGCCGCCGGCCAGGTGCGCCAGGAACGCGCGCCCGGCGCCGTGGCGCTCCCAGCCGGCGAGGTCCTCGCCGGCGGCCACCGGGTCGGGCACCGGCTCGTGGTGCACCGGCTCGGCGCGCAGCAGGGCCTCCTCGGCGCCGGCGTGCCGGCCGGGCACGGCCAGGCGCAGCACGTCGGCCAGGGTGCCGGCGTACTGCTCGGCCACGTGCTCGGCCAGCGCCAGCACCGGCGGGGAGAGCACCGGCAGGCCGGAGACGACGCGGCGCAGCCGCGCCAGCCGGCCGGGGTGCTCGCTGGCGGCGCGGCGCTGCAGCACCCAGCCCTCCACGTCGCTGCCGGCGAAGGGCACGCGCACGAGCCTGCCCGGCTCGGCGGTGTGCTCCATCGAGGCGGGCACGAGGTAGTCGAAGGGGCGGTCCAGGTGCGGCAGCGGCACCGAGACCAGCACGCGCGCCACCGGGTCGGTCCCGGCCAGACCCTCCAGCGCCTTGCGCGCGGGGGCGCGCCGGCGCTTGGGCGCGGGGCGGGCGGGCGCCTGCGCGGGTGCCCCGGCCGGCTCGGCGGCGGGCGGCTCGACGGGCGCCTCGGCGGGCGCGGCGACGGGCACCTCGGTGGGCGCGGCGGCGGCCCCGGCGGGTGCCGGGGCCCCGTCCGCCCCGGCGCCGCCCGCCGGGCCGGCGGTGCTCAGCTGCCCGTGGCGGCGCGCAGCGCGTCGACGCGGTCGGTGCGCTCCCAGGTGAACCCGGGCAGCTCCCGGCCGAAGTGGCCGTACGCCGCGGTCGGCGAGTAGACGGGCTTGAGCAGGTCCAGGTCGCGCACGATGGCGGCCGGGCGCAGGTCGAACACGTCGCGGATGGCGGCCTGGATGCGTCCCAGGGCCACCTGCTCGGTGCCGAAGGTCTCCACGTACAGGCCCACCGGGTGCGCCTTGCCGATCGCGTACGCCACCTGCACCTCGCAGCGGCGGGCCAGCCCGGCCGCGACGACGTTCTTGGCGACCCAGCGCATCGCGTAGGCGGCGGAGCGGTCCACCTTGGAGGGGTCCTTGCCGCTGAAGGCGCCGCCGCCGTGGCGGGCCATGCCGCCGTAGGTGTCCACGATGATCTTGCGGCCGGTCAGGCCGGCGTCGCCCATGGGCCCGCCGATCTCGAAGCGGCCGGTGGGGTTGACGAGCAGGCGGATGTCGGAGGTGTCCAGGTCCAGGCCCTCCAGCACCGGCTCGATGACGTGCCGGCGCACGTCCGGGGTGAGGGTCTTGACCAGGTCGACGTCCGGCTCGTGCTGGGTAGAGAGCACGACGGTGTCCAGCGTGACGGGGCGGTCGCCGTCGTAGCCGATGGTGACCTGCGTCTTGCCGTCGGGGCGCAGGTAGGGCACCTCGCCCTTCTTGCGCACCTCGGACAGGCGCTGGGAGAGCTGGTGCGCCAGGTGGATCGGCAGCGGCATCAGCTCGGGGGTGTCGTCGCAGGCGTAGCCGAACATCAGGCCCTGGTCGCCGGCGCCCTGCAGGTCCAGCGGGTCGACGCCGCCGCCGGCCTGGCGGTTCTCCCACGCCTCGTCCACGCCCTGGGCGATGTCCGGGGACTGCGAGCCGATGGAGACCTCCACCCCGCAGGTGCGCCCGTCGAAGCCCTTGGCGGAGGAGTCGTAGCCGATGCCCAGCAGGGTCTGGCGCACGATGGTGGGGATGTCGGCGTACGCGTCGGTGGTGACCTCCCCGGCGACGTGCACCAGGCCGGTGGTGACCATGGTCTCCACCGCGACGCGGCTGCGGGGGTCCTGGGCCAGCAGCGCGTCCAGGACGCCGTCGGAGATCTGGTCGCAGATCTTGTCGGGGTGCCCCTCCGTGACCGACTCGGAGGTGAACAGGCGCAGGGTGGTCACGGGGCTCCAGTCCAGGGGTTCTCGGGGGTGGTCGTGATCGCGGCCAGCATAGGCACCACCGCGTCCCAGACGGCGTCGGCGACGACGTCCTTGCTGCTCTCGGGCACGGTGCGCTCGCTGCCGTCGGCGCCGAGCAGCACGACCTCGTTGGTGGCGGTGGCGAAGCCCCTGGTCTCGCCGACCTCGTTGAGCACCAGCAGGTCGCAGCCCTTGCGGGCCAGCTTGGCGCGGCCGTGCTCGAGCACGCCGCCGTGCTCGTCGCCGGTCTCGGCGGCGAAGCCGACGAGCACGGGCGAGGGGGCGCCGGCGCGCGCGGCGACCAGGCCGGCCAGGACGTCGGGGTTGCGCTCGAGCACCACGACGGGGTCCTGCCCGGGGTCCTCGCCCTTCTTGATCTTCGCGGTGGCGCGCGCGGCGGGGCGGAAGTCGGCCACGGCGGCGGCCATGACGACCGCGTCGGCGCCGTCCGCGGCCGCGGTGACGGCCTCGGCGAGCTCGACGGCGGTGCCCGCGCGCACCACGTCCACGGCCGCCGGCACCGGCACCTCCAGGTGCGCGGCCACCAGGGTGACGCGCGCGCCGCGGGCGGCCGCGGCGGCGGCCAGGGCCACGCCCTGGCGGCCGGAGGAGCGGTTGCCCAGGAAGCGCACCGGGTCCAGCGGCTCGCGGGTGCCGCCGGCGGAGACGACCACGCGCCGGCCGGCGAGGTCCTGCCCGCGCGCGCCGGAGCCGAGCAGGCGGCGGGCGGCGGCGGCGATGTCGGCGGGCTCGGGCAGCCGGCCCGGCCCGGAGTCGGCGCCGGTCAGGCGCCCGGAGGCCGGTTCGAGCACGGTGGTGCCGCGCTCGCGCAGCAGCGCGACGTTGGCGCGGGTGGCCGGGTGCTGCCACATCTCGGTGTGCATGGCCGGGACCAGCAGCACCGGGCAGGTGGCGGTGAGCAGCACGTTGGTCAGCAGGTCGTCGGCCAGGCCGTGCGCGGCGCGCGCCAGCAGGTCGGCGGTGGCGGGGGCGACGACGACGAGGTCGGCGTGCCGGCCCAGCCGCACGTGCGGCACCTCGCTGGCCGAGGTCCACACGTCGGTGGCCACCGGGTGCCCGGACAGCGCCTCCCAGGTGGCGCGCCCGACGAAGCGCTCGGAGGCGGCGGTGGGCACGACGGTGACGTCGTGCCCGGTCTCGGTGAGCTCGCGCAGCAGCAGCGCCGCCTTGTAGGCGGCGATGCCGCCGGCGACCCCGAGGACGACCCGGGGCGCGCGGCCGCCGGCCGCGGCGGGGGCCGGTCCCGGGGTCGTGCCGGAGGTCACTGCTCGACGGGCTCCGAGGTCAGCAGACCCTCGTTGATCTCGCGCATCGCCACGGACAGGGCCTTCTCCTGCACGTGGGTCTCCACCAGCGGGCCGACGTACTCCAGCAGGCCCTCGCCGAGCTGGGAGTAGTAGGCGTTGATCTGCCGGGCGCGCTTGGCCGCGTAGATGACCAGCGCGTACTTGGAGTCGGCGGCCGTCAGCAGGTCGTCGATGGGCGGGTTGGTGATGCCCTCGGGCGCGGCGACGGTTCCAGCCACGGTGTCTCCTCGGTTCGGTGGGTGAGCGGATCGCTCGGGACGACGCCCGCGCGGGCCGGTCCAGCCGGCTGCGCGCGGGCAGACCCGCCCATCCTACGAGCCCCGCACCCCCATCCAGCCCACCAGCTCGTCGGTGGCGCGCTGGACGTCGTCGTTGTAGATGGTCACGTCGAACTCGGGCTCGGCGGCCAGCTCCACCCGGGCGGTGGCCAGGCGGCGCTCGCGCTCCTCCTCGCTCTCGGTGCCGCGGCCGACGAGGCGGCGCACGAGCTCCTCCCAGCTGGGCGGGGCGAGGAAGACGAAGCGGGCCTCGGGCATCGCCTCGCGCACCTGGCGCGCGCCGGCGAGGTCGATCTCCAGCAGGGCGGGCCGGCCGGCGGCGAGCACCTCCTCCACGGGGCGGCGGGGGGTGCCGTAGCGGTGCCGGCCGTGCACGCGGGCCCACTCCAGCAGCTCCCCGCGCTCGACGTAGCCGTCGAAGGTCTCCTCGGAGACGAAGTGGTAGTGCACGCCGTCGACCTCGCCGGGCCGCTGGGCCCGGGTGGTGGCCGAGACGGAGATCCAGATGCCGGGGTAGCGCCGGCGCAGGTCGGCCGAGACGGTGCCCTTGCCCACGGCGGTGGGCCCGGCGAGCACGGTCAGCCGGGCGGGGCCCTCGGCGTGGGGGCGGTGCTCCTGGAGCGGGTGGTGCTGCGGGTGCGTCACGGTCGCGACGCGCTCCCGGCCGCGCCGCCCGCCGCGCCGCCCGCCGCGCCGTCCGCGCCGCCCGCGGTGCGGGCGCCGCCGAAGCGCTCGACGAGGGCCGCGATCTGGTGCGCGCCCAGGCCGCGCACGCGGCGGGACTCGGAGATGCCGATCTCCTCCATGATCTGGCGGGCGCGGACCTTGCCGACGTTGGGCAGGGACTCCAGCAGCGCGGAGACCTTCATCTTGCCGAGCACCTCGTTGTCCTGGCCCTCGCGCACGACCTCCTCCAGGCTGCCGCCGGCGTACTTCAGGCGGTTCTTCACCTCCGCGCGCTCGCGTCGGGCGGCGGCCGCCTTCTCCAGTGCGGCGGCGCGCTGTTCGGCGGTCAGGGGCGGCAGGGCCACGGTGTCACCTCGGGTCGTCCGGCTGGGGGCAGGCCCGCTGGTCAGCAGGCGGGTCGGCGCAGCTGGTCAGGGCGTGCGCGGCAACCTAGCGACACCCCGCGGGCAGCGGCAACGGCGGGGTGCCCGCCCGGCGCGGTGCTCACCGGCGGCAGCGGCGCGCTCACGCGGCGGCTCGGGCGGGCAGCTGACCGGACTCGATCCCCTCGGCCCAGTGGCAGGCCACCCGCTGCCCGGGCGGGTGCCCGGCCACGGTGCGCAGCAGCGGGCGCTCGTCGGCGCAGCGGGTGGGCTGCACCCACGGGCAGCGGGTGCGGAAGCGGCACCCGGAGGGCGGGTCGGCGGGGCTGGGCAGGTCCCCGGTGAGCACGATGCGCTCGCGGCGCTCCTCGACGACGGGGTCGGGCACGGGCGCGGCCGACAGCAGCGCGCGGGTGTAGGGGTGCAGCGGGTGCGCGTACAGCGGCCCGGCCGGGCCCTCCTCGACGAGGCCGCCGAGGTACATCACGCCCACGGTGGTGCTGACGTGCTTGACGACGGCCAGGTCGTGGGCGATGACGAGGTAGGTCAGGCCCAGCTCGCGCTGCAGCTCCTCCAGCAGCACCAGCACCTGCGCCTGCACGGACACGTCCAGGGCGGAGACGGGCTCGTCGGCCACGAGCAGCTCCGGCTCCAGCACCAGGGCCCGGGCGATGCCCACGCGCTGGCGCTGCCCGCCGGAGAACTCGTGCGGGTAGCGGCCCGCGGCGGTGGCGGGCAGCCCGACGCGCTCGAGCAGCTCGCGCACGCGGGCGCGGTGGGCGCCGGGCCCGCCGGGCAGGCCGTGCACGGCCATCGGCTCGGTCAGGGCGCTCTCGACGCTCTGGCGCGGGTCCAGGCTGGCCAGCGGGTCCTGGAAGACCATCTGCAGCCGGCGCCGCTCGCGGCGCAGCGCCTCGGGGGCCAGCCGCAGCAGGTCGGTGCCGCCGACGGTGACGGAGCCGGCGGTGGGCTCGGTCAGCCGCAGCACGGCGCGCCCCAGGGTGGACTTGCCGCAGCCGGACTCCCCGACCAGGCCGTAGGTGGTGCCGCGCGGCACGTCGAGGTCGACGCCGTCGACGGCGCGCACGGCCCCGACGGTGCGGCGCAGCACCCCGCTGCGGAGGGGGTAGTGCACCTGCAGGTCCCGCACGCGCAGCAGCGGCTCGGCGGCGGGCGCGGGGGGGGGGGGGGGGGGGGGGGGGGGGGGGGGGGGGGGGGGGGGGGGGGGGGGGGGGGGGGGGGGGGGGGGGGGGGGGGGGGGGGGGGGGGGGGG
>NZ_JBJLSG010000088.1:0-21064 GCF_050871925.1 Kineococcus gurbantunggutensis | reverse complement strand
GCCGTGGCCAGCGGCTGGGCCGGGGCGCGGGCGGTGCCCGGCGCGCGCCCGTACGCTCGCGGGGTGAGCGTCGCACCGCACCCGGCCGTCGTCCTCGGGCACCGCTTCGCCGACGAGCTGCCGGAGATGGCGCTGCCCTGGCGCGCCGAGCAGGCCCCGGACCCGCGCCTCGTCGTCCTCGACGAGGAGCTGGCCGCCGAGCTGGGCCTGGACGCGCGGTGGCTCTCCGGCCCCGACGGCGCCCGGTTGCTCGCCGGCACCGCCGTGCCCGAGGGGGCCGAACCGGTCGCCCAGGCCTACGCCGGGCACCAGTTCGGCGGGTTCGTCCCGCGCCTGGGCGACGGGCGCGCCCTGCTGCTGGGGGAGATCACCGGACCCGACGGCCGGCTGCGCGACCTGCACCTGAAGGGCTCCGGGCGCACCCCCTTCGCCCGCGGCGGCGACGGCCTGGCCGCCCTGGGCCCCATGCTGCGCGAGCACCTCGTCAGCACCGCCATGCACGCCCTGGGCGTGCCCACCACCCGCTCCCTGGCCGTGGTCGCCACCGGCCGCGCCGTGCAGCGCGAGACGCCGCTGCCCGGCGCGGTCCTGGCCCGCGTCGCCGCCAGCCACCTGCGCGTGGGCAGCTTCCAGTACGCCCGCGCCACCGGCGACCTCGACCTGCTGCGCCGCCTGGCCGACCACGCGATCTCCCGGCACCACCCCGCCGCGGCCGAGGCCGCGAACCCGCCCCTGGCGCTGTTCGAGGCCGTCGCCGCCGCCCAGGCCTCGCTCGTGGCCCGCTGGATGCTCCTCGGGTTCGTCCACGGGGTGATGAACACCGACAACACCACGATCTCCGGCGAGACCATCGACTACGGGCCCTGCGCCTTCCTGGACGCCTACGACCCCTCCACGGTCTACAGCTCCATCGACCACGGCGGGCGCTACGCCCACGGCAACCAGCCGGCCGTGGCCCAGTGGAACCTCGCCCGCCTCGCCGAGGCGATGCTGCCGCTGCTGCACGAGGACGAGGAGCGCGCGGTCGAGCTCGCCGTGGCCTCCCTCGACGGGTTCCGCACCGCCTACGAGGCCGCCTGGACCGCCGGGGCGCGCGCCAAGCTCGGCCTGCCCGCCGGCACCGACCCCGCGCTCGTCGCCGCGCTGGCCGAGGAGTTCCTCACCCTCCTGCAGGCCCCGCGCGCCGATCTCACCTCCTCCTTCCGCGCGCTGGCCGCCGCCGCCCGCGGCGACGCCGAGCCGCTGCGCCGCAACTTCCTCGACGTCGACGCCCTCGACGACTGGGTGCGCCGCTGGCGCGCCCTGGACCCCGACCCCGGCGCGGTGGAGCGCGCCAACCCCCTCTACGTGCCGCGCAACCACCTCGTGGAGGAGGCGCTCGAGGCCGCCACCGCCGGGGACACCGGCCCGTTCCAGCGGCTGCTGGACGTCGTGCGCGCCCCGTTCGAGGAGCGCCCCGGCCTGGAGCGCTACGCGGCCCCCGCACCGCCGGACTTCGGGGCGTACCGGACCTTCTGCGGGACCTGAGCCCGGCCGCACCCGCAGGTGCGGGGCCCGCGGGGTTCGTCGGCCCGCACCCGCGGTCCGGGGTGCGGGCGGAGGGGAACGGGGGAACGCTGCGGGCAGCGATGGAGGGAGCCCGCGTGAGCGGCGAGACGACGCACCGCCCGGCCCGCACCCGCACGGTGCGCCTGCGCGTGGACGGCGAGGACCACGTCCTCGACGTCGACACCCGCACGAGCCTGCTGGACGCCCTGCGCGACCGGCTGGGCAACACCTCGCCCAAGAAGGGGTGCGACCACGGCCAGTGCGGGGCGTGCACCGTCCTGCTGGACGGCCGGCGCCAGCTGCCCTGCCTGAGCCTGGCCGTGGCCGTCGACGGCTCGGAGGTGGTCACCGCCGCCGGCCTCGGCGGACCGGACGGCCTGCACCCCGTGGCCCGCGCCTTCCTGGACCGCGACGCCCTGCAGTGCGGCTACTGCACCCCCGGGCAGGTGTGCTCCGCCGTCGGGGTGCTCGCCGAGGTCGCCGCCGGCTCGCCCAGCCACGTCAGCCCCGACCTCACCGCACCCGTGGAGCTGGACGAGGCCGAGGTCCGCGAGCGCATGAGCGGGAACCTGTGCCGCTGCGGCGCGTACGCCGGCATCGTCGAGGCCGTGCTGCGGGTCGCCCGCGAGCGGGGGGAGGACGCGTGAGGCCCTTCGACTACCAGCGCGCCGAGGACGCGGCCGGCGCCGTCGCCACCGTCGCCGCCCGCCCCGGCGCCGCCTTCCTGGGCGCGGGCACCAACCTCGTCGACCACCTCAAGCTCGGCCTCACCGAGCCGGACCTGCTCGTGGACGTCACCCGCCTGCCGCTGGACACCGTCGAGGAGCTGCCCGGCGGGGGCCTGCGCGTGGGCGCGACCGTGCGCAACTCCGACCTGGCCGGCCACCCCGCGGTGCGCCGCGACTACCCGGTCCTGGCGATGGCGCTGCTCGCCGGCGCCTCCGGGCAGCTGCGCAACATGGCGACCACCGCCGGGAACCTGCTGCAGCGCACCCGGTGCGCGTACTTCCAGGACGTCACCACGCCCTGCGGCAAGCGCACCCCGGGACAGGGGTGCTCGGCGCTCGGCGGCTACACCCGCTACCACGCCGTCCTCGGCGCCTCCGAGCACTGCATCGCCACCCACCCCTCCGACATGGCCGTCGGCATGGCGGTGCTCGACCCCACCGTGGTCGTCCTCGGCGCGCACGGCACCAAGCGCCTCGCGTTCGAGGAGCTGCACCGGCTGCCCGGGGAGGAGCCCTGGCGCGACACCGTCCTGGAGCACGGCGACCTGATCACCGCCGTGGAGGTCCCGGCCGTGCCCGCCGCCCGCACCTCGCTGTACCGCAAGGTGCGCGACCGCGCCTCCTACGCCTTCGCCCTCGTCTCGGTCGCCGCCGTCCTGGAGGTCGACGACGGCACCGTCACCGACGTCCGCCTCGCCCTCGGCGGCGTCGCGCACAAGCCCTGGCGCGCCCGGCGCGCCGAGCAGGTGCTGCGCGGCGGACCGGCCACCGAGGACGCCTTCCGCGCCGCCGCCGACGCGGAGCTGGCCGACGCCCACCCCCGGCCCGGCAACGCCTTCAAGGTGCCCATGGCGCGCGGGGCGATCGTCGCGTCCCTGCGCGAGCTCGCCGGCCGCCAGCAGGAGCACCGGTGACCGGCGCGATCGTGCCCGTCTCGATCGGCGCCGACCTCGAGCGCCTCGACGGGGCCCTGAAGGTGACCGGCGAGGCGCCGTACGCCTACGAGCAGCGCGTCGACGCCCCCGCCCACCTGCACCCGGTGCAGTCCACGATCGCCCGCGGCCGCGTCACCGCCGTCGACACCTCCGCCGCGAGGGCGCTGGAGGGCGTCCTGCACGTGCTGACGCCCGCGAACGCGCCCCGCCTGGCCGGCACCGACGACGCCGAGTTCGCGGTCCTGCAGACCGACGAGGTGCACTACCGCGGCCAGGTCGTCGCCGCCGTCGTCGCCGACACCCCCGAGGTCGCCCGCGAGGCCGCCGGCCTGGTGCGCGTGGAGTACGACGAGCAGCCGCACGACGTGGTGCTCAGCCGCGGCAGCGACCTGTACGCGCCCGACGCGGTCAACCCCTCCTTCGAGACCGACCTGGCCGGCGGCGACGTCGACGCGGCCCTGGCCTCCGCCGCCGTCACCGTCGACGAGTGGTACTCCACGCCGTGGGAGAACAACAACCCCATGGAGCCGCACACCACGCTGGCCCTGTGGGACGCCCGCGGGTTCACCGTCCACGACTCCACCCAGGGCGTGCACGCGGTGAAGAAGACGCTGGTGAGCGTCTTCGGACTCGACGCAGACCGGGTGCGCGTGATCGCCCCGCACGTCGGCGGCGGCTTCGGCTCCAAGGGGAACCCGCACCCGCACGAGGTGCTCGTGTGCCTGGCCGCGCAGGCCGTGCCCGGCCGCACCGTCAAGTACGCCGTCACGCGCCAGCAGATGTTCTCCTTCACCGGGTACCGCACCCCCACGATCCAGCGGGTGCGCCTGGGCGCCGACGCGTCCGGCCGCCTCACCGCGGTCGACCACCACGCCCTCGGCCAGACCGCCCGGTTCAAGGAGTTCGCCGAGCAGACCGCCGTGATCAGCCGGTTCATGTACGCGGGCGAGAACCGCAGCAGCACCCACCGGCTGGCCGCGCTCGACGTGCCCGCGCCGTCGTGGATGCGCGCCCCGGGCGAGTGCCCCGGTTCGTTCGCCCTCGAGACGGCGATGGACGAGCTGGCCGCCGCCTGCGGCGTGGACCCCGTCGAGCTGCGCGTGCGCAACGACCCCGAGCGCGACCCCGAGTCCGGTCAGCCCTGGTCCGGCCGTCACCTCGTGCAGTGCCTGCGCGAGGGGGCCGAGCGCTTCGGCTGGGCCGGGTGCGACCCGCGCCCCCGGCAGCGACTGGAGGACGGCTGGTGGGTCGGCACCGGCGTCGCCTGCTCGGTCTACCCGGCCATGAGCATGCCCGGCAACCGGGCCCGCGTCGCCTACGGCGACGACGGGCGCTACCTGGTGCAGATCGGCGCCGCCGACATCGGCACCGGCGCGTGGACGGCCCTGACGCAGATCGCCGCCGACGCGCTGCGCGTGGGCGTGGACAGGGTGCGCCTCGAGATCGGCGACTCCGCCCTGCCCCCCGCCAGCGTCGCCGGCGGCTCCTCGGGGACCTCCTCGTGGGGCTCGGCGATCGTCGGTGCCGCCGAGGCGTTCCGCGCCGAGCACGGCCGATCCCCGCGACCGGGCGACGAGGTGACCGCCGGCGCCGCGGAGAACCCCGACGCGCAGCGGTACGCCACGTACTCCTTCGGGGCGCAGTTCAGCGAGGTCCGCGTGCACGCCGACACCGGCGAGGTGCGCCTGGCGCGCATGCTCGGCGTGTTCGACGTCGGCCGCGTCGTCAACCCCCGCACCGCCCGCTCGCAGTTCCTCGGCGCCATGACGATGGGTGTGTCGATGGCCCTGCACGAGGAGAGCGTCGTCGACCCCCGGTTCGGCCACGTCGTCAACCACGACTTCGCCCAGTACCACATCGCCACCAGCGCGGACGTGCCCGACCTGCGAGCGCACTGGATCGACGGGCACGACCCGCGCGTCAACCCCATGGGCACCCGGGGCATCGGCGAGCTCGGCATCGTCGGAGCCGCCGCGTGCGTCGCCAACGCCGCCTTCCACGCCACCGGCGTCCGCGTGCGCGACCTGCCCCTGACGCCCGACGCCTTCCTGCCCGGCTGAGCCCCGGGGGTCCTCGCGGGTCGGGTCCTCGCCCCGGAGTGGGACCTCGCCCGGGTCGCGGGACCTTCGGGACCCGGCACCCGGGCGCCGAGCAGCGACGGGCGCGGGCGGCGCGGGCGGCTCAGGCGGCGAGGAGCGGGCCGGCCGCGGCGAGGACCTCCTCGACGGTGATCCGCGCCAGCGTCGGGTCGACGTCCGCGCCGTGCGGGTCGCCGACGTAGTCCGTGGCCGCCGGGTCGCCGTGCCACAGGACGGTGTGCAGGTCGGCGTCGACGGCCGGGCCCCACCAGCGCGGCGGGGTGGGCCCGAACAGCAGCACCGACGGGGTCGCCAGCGCCGTGGCCACGTGCGCGGTGCCGGTGTCGCCGGACAGGACCAGGCGCGCGGAGCCCACCAGGTCCGCCAGGCCGTCCAGGTCCAGGGCCCCGCAGCGGTCCACCGCGCCGGCCGCGGCCAGCGCCGCGCCCAGGCCGGCCTCGTCGGCGGTGCCCGTCACGTGCACCTCGTGCCCGGCGGCCACCAGGTGCGTCACGACCGCGGCCCAGCGCCGCACCGGCCAGCGCCGGGAGGCGAACGCCGCCCCGGGGTGCACCACGACCGGGCCGTCGGCGGGCGGGTCGGCGGGGGAGGCGGGGCGGGGGCGCAGCCGCAGGTCCTGCGGGCCGCACCCGGCGCCCCACGCGGCCACCAGGCGGCACCAGCGCGCCACCTCGTGCTCGTCGCGCACCCACGCCGGACCCTCGAAGCCGTCGGTGCGGAACCCCAGCAGCTCATCGGGTCCGGTGGCGGCCAGCGGTTCCCGGCTGGCCGGGCCGTTGCCGTGCAGGTCCACCGCCAGGTGCCCGGAGCCCTTCGCGTGCAGCGGCCCCAACCCCGCGGTGACGAGCACCTCGTCGACGACCCCGCGCCGCTGCAGGAAGCCGCCGATGCCCGCCGGGGCCGCCAGCACCAGCCGGCGGTCCGGGAACGCCCGCCGCAGGCCCCGCAGGGCGGGCACGCCCGCGAGCAGGTCGCCCAGCCCGAGCGCGCGCAGCACCAGCAGGTCCGCGCCGGTCAGCTCGCGCGGCGCCCCGTCACCGGGTGCCGCGCCGGGTGCCGTCGCGCTCACGCGCGCCCGGCGCCGGCGGCCAGGATCGACGTCGTAGAGCGCCCGTCCAGGTACGGCAGCAGCACCACGCGACCGCCCCAGCTGCGCACCAGCTCCGCCTCCGGCAGCTCCGCGCCGCCGTAGTCGCCGCCCTTGGCCCACACGTCCGGGCGCAGCTGCGCCAGCGCCGCGCGCGGGTCGTCCTCGGTGAAGACGGCCACGGCGTCCACGCTGGCCAGCGCGCGCAGCACCCGCTCGCGGTCCTCCTGGCCCACCACCGGCCGGCCCGGGCCCTTCAGGCGGCGCACCGACTCGTCGGAGTTGATGAGCACCACCAGCGCGTCGCCCAGGCCGCGCGCGGCCTCCAGGCAGCCGATGTGCCCGGCGTGCAGGACGTCGAAGCAGCCGCCGGTGGCGACCAGGGTGCCGCCGGCGGCGCGCACCCGCGCCGCCACCTCCGCCGGGCTCAGCCCCGCGGGGCGCTGCGCCACCGGGGCCGGGGCGGGGGCGAAGAAGCCGTTCGTGCCGCCGGCGGCCACCCACGCCGAGGCGTCGCGCACCGCCCGCGCCAGCGCCGGCGACAGCGCGCCCGTGCGCGCCACCTCCAGCGCCGCGCTGGCCGCGAAGCGGTCCCCGGCGCCGCAGGGGTCGCCGGTGGCCGGCTCCGCCGGCAGGTGCAGCGCCTCGCTGCCCGCCGCGGCGCAGTACGCCCCGCGCGCGCCGGCCGTCACGCACACCGCGCCCGCGTCCCACAGGGCGCGCAGCTCCGCGGCCAGCTCCTCCGGCCGCAGGGACGCCGCGTCCAGGTGGTGGGCGGCCAGCGACCCGCGCGCCTCGGCGAGGTTCGGGGTCACCAGCGCGCAGCCGGGCACCGGCGCGCCGCCGCGCGGGTGCGGGTCCCACACCACCGGCACCCGGCGCGCGGCCTCGGCCAGCAGCTCGCGCAGCCGCGGCTCGCGGGTGGTGCCCGCGCCGTAGTCCGAGACCAGCACCACGTCCGCCGAGGCCAGCGCCGCGCGCGCCGCCCCCAGGGAGGCCGCGTCCGGCTGCGGGGTGCCCGGGCCGCCGTCGTCCAGGCGCACCAGCACCTGCCCGTCGGCGCGCACCCGCGACTTGCGGCGGGTGCCGCCCGCGTGCGGCAGCGCCACCACCTCCACCCCGCGCAGCAGGGAGCGCAGCCGCCGGCCCGCGTCGTCGTCGGCCACGGGGGCCACCAGCAGCACCTCCGCCGACGGCTCCAGGGCCGCCAGCAGCGCCGTCAGGCCCGCCCCGCCGGGGGACTCGCGCACCTCCTCCACGTCCACCACCGGCGCCGGCGCGTCCGGCGCGACGCGGTGCACCCCGCCGAGCACCTCCCGGTCCAGCAGCACGTCGCCGACCACGACGACGCGCCGGCCCGCCCGCGCGCTCACGCCGTGGCCCCGCGCGCCGCGACGGCCGTCAGGTCCAGCGACCGCGCGGCGCCGCGCGAGGCCGGCAGGTGCGCCTCCACGGCCACGCACAGCGTGTGCACCGCCATCAGGTGCCCCTCCTGGATCGCCGAGGTCGACGGGCCCGGCATCACCACGGCCTCGTCGGCCAGCTCCGCCAGCGGGTTGGGCACCGACGTCGTCATCGCCCACACCGCCAGCCCGCACTCGCGGGCCCGCTCCGCCGCGCGCAGCAGGTTCGCGCTGCGCCCGCTGGCCGACAGCAGCAGCAGCACGTCGCCGGGGCGGCCGTGGCCCTCGACCTGGCGGGCGAAGACCTCCTCCACCCCGTAGTCGTTGGCGATGGCCGTCACCGTGGAGGTCTCCGCGTGCAGCGAGATCGCCGACAGGGGACGGCGCTCGCCCAGGAAGCGGCCCACCAGCTCCGCCGTCAGGTGCTGCGCCTCGGCGGCGCTGCCGCCGTTGCCGGCCACCAGCAGCCGCCCGCCGGCGTCGACGACGCGCACCAGCTCCCGGCCCCAGCGGTCCAGCCGGTCCGCCTGGCGCTGCAGGGCGTCCAGCACCCCGCGCAGCTCCCCGAGGTGCTCGCGCACGTACCGGTGCGTGTTGAGCACCTCTCCGGCCTCCTCCAGCAGCAGTTCGTAGGCGGACTCGGTGGACGCGGCCACCCGGGCCCAGTCGTAGCGCTCCACGGCCACCTCCCGGCCCGCCGCGCCCAGCCGCGCGGCCACCGCCGGGTCCTCGACCACCGAGCGCACCGCCGCGGCCAGGTCGGCCGGGGCCACCCGCCCGTCGCCGTCCACCGGCACCAGCCGGCCGGTCACGCCGTCGCGGACGGTGTCGAGCATCCCGCCCACCGCCGAGGCCACCACGGGCACGCCCGCCGCCATCGCCTCCAGCACCGCGATGCCGAACGGCTCGTACCAGGGCGTGGCCAGCAGCGCGTCGCTGGAGGCCAGCAGCCCGGGCAGGTCCGCGGGCGCGACCCGGCCCACCAGGCGCACCCGGTCCGCCAGGCCCAGCTCCACGGCGATCTTCTGCAGGCGCACGGCCTCGTGGTCGCCGTCCAGGTCGTGCGCGGCGGGGCCGCCGGCCACCACCAGCTCCGCGTCGGGCAGCAGCTCCAGCGCGCGCACGGCCGCCTCCACGCCCTTGCGCGGCACAAGCCGCCCCACGCTCAGCAGCCGCGTGCGCACCCCGGGCCGGCGCGGGCCGACGACGTCCGCGCCCGCGCCCGCGAAGCGGGCGGTGTCCACCCCGCACGGCACGACCTGCACCCGCCGCGGCGGCGCGCCCGAGGCGCGCAGCTCCGCCACCTCGTCGCGGCACGTGGCGATGACCAGGTCCGCCTCGCGCGCCAGGCGCCGCTCGGCGTCCAGGCGCCCGGCCGGGCTGGTGTCCGCCTCGCCCTGGTAGCGGCGCTTGACGCTGCCCAGGGCGTGGAAGGTCTGCACCACCGGCACGCCGTGCGCGCGCGCCGCGGGCAGCGCCGCGGTGCCCGACATCCAGAAGTGGGCGTGCACCACGTCGGGGCGCTCGCGCGCGAACTCCTCGCGCAGCACGTCCGCGAAGGCGGGCATGAAGGGAGCCAGGTCGTCCTTGGCGACCGCCTCGGCCGGGCCGGCGTCCACGTGGACCACCTCCACGCCCGGGCGCAGCCGCGCGCGCCGCGGCAGGTCCGCCGCGTCGCGGCGCGTGTACACCACCACCTCGTGGCCGCGGTCGGCCAGCGCCGACGCCAGCGCGGCCACGTGGACGTTCTGCCCACCGGCGTCCACGCCGCCGAGCACGGCCAGGGGGCTCGCGTGCTCGGACACCATCGCGATCCGCCGCGGCGTGCGCGGACCACCGTTCCTCGCGGGGGCCGTCATGCCACCACCTCCTCGAGCAGTCGGTCCCAGTCAGCCAGGAAGCGTTCCACCCCGAACGCCGCCAGCGCGTGGCGGCGCGCCGCCGCACCCCGCTCGCGCGCCTCGTCCGGGTTCGCCAGCCACCGCCGCGCGGTGGTGATCAGCACCTCCGGGTCGCTGGAGAGCACGCCCGCCTGCGCGGGCACCGCCTCCGGCGCCGCCGTCGCCGGCAACGCCAGCACAGGCATCCCGATCATCATGGCCTCGATCATCGACAGGCCCAGGCTGGTCCAGCGGTAGGGGTGCAGGTACGCGCGGTGCGCGCCCAGCGCCTCGTGCAGCCGCGCCTGGGGCAGGTCCTCGTGCACCGTCAGGCCCTTGCCGGCCGCGGTGCCCTCCGCGCGGCGGGCCAGCTCGGCCACGCCCATGCCGTGCAGCGCCACGGGGACCTCCTCGGCCACCCGCAGCAGCACGTCGGTGCCGGCGACCCGCCAGCGGCGCACCGGCTCGTTGACGCTGGCCGCCAGCGACGCCGAGGTGCCCGCGTAGCGGTGCCCGGGGTCGATGACGCCGTGGTCCACCAGGGTGGTGCGCGCCCGGCCGCAGTCCCAGTACAGGCGGTTGAAGGAGGTCACGTGCGCGATCGGCACGGCGCGCTGGTCGGCCAGCGGGTGCCGGCTGTCGGCGGCGCCGGCGCGCGGGGCGTCGTGCTCGACGTAGACCGCGGGCACGTCCCGGCCGGGCCGGCGGCCCGTCCAGCGCTCCACCAGCTCCAGCTCCTCGGGCCGCTGCAGCACCACCGCGTCGAACTGCGTCGAGCGCAGGTCGGCCACCGGCACCTCCACGGCCGAGGCCGGCCAGTCCCAGGTGCGCGCGCGCCCGCGCCCGTCCGGGCCGCGGTCGTCCACCAGCGGCAGCAGGTACTCGTGCGCGCCGGAGACGAAGGCCGTCATCCACGACCCGTGCACGTGCCAGACGAGGATCCTCACGACGTCCCTCCCGCGGGAGCGCTCTCCCGCACCTCCTCGACGACCGTCCCGGGGACGGCCGGTGCCAGCGCCTCCACGGCCGCCACGACCTCTCGCGCGCCCACGCCCGCCAGGCAGGGGTGCCCGGGCACGGGGCACTCGCGCGCCCGCGTGCCCCGGCACGGCGCGCCCTGGTCGCCCAGCAGCACGTGCGGCACCCCGTGCGGGCCCCAGCGCTGCGCGGGCACCACGGGGGCGAACAGCGAGACCACGGGCGTGCCCACGGCCGCGGCCAGGTGCGCCGGGCCGGTGTTGCCCACCACCACGGCGTCCGCGGCGGCCAGCACGGCCGCCAGCCCGGGCAGGTCGGTGCGCCCGCCCAGGTCCACCGCGCGCGAGCCGGCCACGGCCGCGGTCAGCTCCCGCTCGCCGGGGCCGCCGGTGACGACGACCGCGCGGCCGGCGCGCACGAGCGCCTCGACGATGCCGGCGGCCTGCTGCGGCAGCGGCGCGCGCGCGGGCACCGAGGCGCCCGGGTGCACCACGACGTAGGAGTCCGGCAGCCCCTCGGGCACCGGCGCGGTGGTCAGCACGCGCAACCGGCCGTCGTCGCCGGCGGGCAGGGCGAAGCCCGCCGCCGCGGCCAGGTCCAGGGCGGCCACGGCCTCGCCGACGTCCGCGCGCGCGGTGCCCTCGCGGCGGTGGCGCACGTCCAGCAGCGAGCCGGGGTAGTCCTCGCTGGTGGCGCTGATGCGCGGCACCCCGGCCAGGCGCAGCAGCAGCGCCAGCGGCAGCGGGCTCTGGTGGAAGGAGGTGAACAGCACCGCCTCGTCGTACCCGCGCGCGCGCACGCGCGCCACGAGGTCCTCCACGGCGGCCGGGTCCACCGCGGCGGGCGAGAAGCCGCTCCACGGCGGGTCGAAGACCAGCACGTCGGCCACGCCGGGCAGCAGCCGGGCCGCGCCCGCCCCCGCCGGGGAGGCCAGCACGTCCACCGTGCCCGCCGCGGCCAGCGCGCGCACCGCGGGGCCGGTCAGCAGCACGTCGCCGTCGTTGTCGAGCCGGGCGGCCAGCAGCCTCACGACGCGGGCCCGGGGACCGGCCGCGCGGCGGCGAGCGCGAGGTCGACCGCCCCGGGCAGGGTGGCGGCGACCACGGGCGCCGCCTCGACCTCGGCCGGCAGCGTCACCGGCGTGGGCACGAGCACGGCGCGGGCCCCGGCCGAGAGCGCGGCCTCCACGTCGGCGCCGATGTCGCCGACGAGCAGGCACTCCGCGGGCAGCACGCCCAGCGCGCGGGCGGCGTCCAGGACCATGCCCGGCTCCGGCTTGCGGTGCGAGGAGGGCGCGCCGGGGCCGTCGGTGCACACCTGCACGGTGTCGAAGGGGCCCAGCAGCGCGGCCAGGCGGTCGTTGACCGCCCCGACCTGCTCCCGCGTGATCAGCCCGCGCGCCACCCCGGACTGGTTGCTGACCAGGCCGGTGCGCAGCCCCGCGGCGCGCACCCGCGCCAGCGCCTGCGCGGCGCCGTCCACGGGCTCCACCAGCTCCGGGTCGCCGTTGTAGGGCACGTCGTGCACCAGGGTGCCGTCGCGGTCGAAGAGCACCGCGCGCACCGGCGGCGGCCACGGCGCCGGCGGGGTGCGCCGCCAGCGCAGCTCGGCGCGCACCCGGTGCCACACCGCGGCCGGCGGGATCGCGGCGCTGGTGAGCAGCATGCGGCGCACCTCGGCGGCGTCGCGCGGGCCGGGGGCCACGCGCCGCCAGGCGAACTCCGCCGTCAGCCCCGCCCACGCCAGCGCCGCGAGCGCGGCCGCGCGCCGGCGGCCGGCCGCCCCGGCCACCACCGCGGCCGCGGCCGCAGCCGTGGTCGCCGCGTGCCAGGGCAGCCGGCCCACGGGCGACTGCGCGCGCTCGCGCCAGCGCGGCCCGTGCAGGGCGCCCATCGTGGCGTCGTCGGCGTTGCCGCGCTGCTGGCGCAGGCTGGCCAGGTCGTCCGAGGGGCGCACCGGGTGCACCGCGCCGTGCTCGCCGCGCACCAGCTCCCAGCCGGCGTCCAGCACGCGCAGCGCCAGGTCGGAGTCCTCGCGGAACGCCCGCGGGAACCGCTCGTCGAAACCGGCCACCCGCTCCAGCGCCGCGCGGCGGTAGGCCATGTCGGCGGTGATCCAGGCGGCGTCCTGCAGGCCGGCGGTGCCGCGCTCCCAGTCGGTCGGCCGGCGCCCGGCGGGCAGCGGCACGACGATGCGGCCCTGCACGCCGCCCACGCGCTCGCCGGCGGCGGCCAGGTCCGCGACCAGCCGCTCGGACCACTCCGGCGGCAGCTCCACGTCGTCGTCGACGAACGCCACCCACGGCGTGCGGGTGCGGCGCCAGCCGGCGTTGCGCGCCGCGGCCGGACCGCGCCCGCCCGAGCGCACCAGCCGCACGTCCAGGCCCCGCTCGCGGGCGCGCGCGCAGGCCGCCTCGCACGGGTCGGCGCCGCCGCCGTCGCGCCCGCGGCGGTCGTCGACCACCACGACGAGCTCGGGCGCCGGGCCGCGCTGCGCGGCCAGGGTGCCCAGCAGCACGTCGAGGCTGGGCCGTCCCACCGTGGGGACGACGACGGAGAACACGGTGCCAGCGGACCTCACGCGCCGGCGGTCCCGGACGCGCCCGAGCCGGCGGGCGCGGCGAACGTGCTGCGGCGCACCAGGTGCGGGCCCAGCACGAGCAGGTCCACCGGCGCCGAGCCGAACAGCTCCAGCGCGTCGCGCGGGTCGTCGACCATCGGGCGCCCGGCGGTGTTCAGGCTGGTGTTGACCACGACGGGCAGGCCGGTGCGCTCCTCGAACGCGCGCAGCAGCGCGGCCACCTTCGGGGTGCGCTCGTCGTCGACGGTCTGGATGCGCGCGGTGCCGTCGACGTGCGTGACGGCGGGGATCCGCTCGCGCCACTGCGGCGCCACGTCGTGCACGAAGAGCATGTAGGGGCTGGGGAACGGCCCGTCGGAGAAGATCTCCCGCGCCCGCTCGGTGAGCACCATCGGCGCCACCGGGCGGAACTGCTCGCGGCCCTTGACGTCGTTGAGGCGCTCGAGGTTCTCCTTCTTCCCCGGGTGCGCCATCAGCGAGCGGTGGCCCAGCGCGCGCGGGCCGAACTCGGCCCGGCCGTCGAACCAGGCCACCACGCCGTCGGCGGCCAGCACGTCGGCGACCTCGCCGGCGAGGTCCTCGGGGGTGGTGAAGGGCAGGCGCGCGGTGCGCAGCCAGTCGGCGAGCTCCTCGTCGCTCCAGGAGCGGCCCAGCGCGGCGTCGTGCATGGGCACGAGGGTCTCGCCGGCGTCGGCGGCCAGCTGCAGCGCGGCGCCCAGGGCGGTGCCCGAGTCGCCCGCGGCGGGCTGCACGAAGACCTCCTCGAAGGGCGACTCGCGCCAGATGCGCGAGTTCGCCACGCAGTTCAGGGCCGTGCCGCCGGCCATCGCCAGCACCCGGTCGCCGGTCTGCCCGTGCAGCCAGGTGGCGACCTCCACCAGGGTGCGCTCGAGGACCTCCTGCACGCTGGCTGCCAGGTCGGCGTGGTCGGTGTCGCGGCGCGGGTCCCACTGCTCGCCGTCGAGCAGGCGCGGCGCCCATCGCGACCAGTCCGGCGCCTGGGCGACGAACCCGCCGTCGCCGGTGGCGTGCACGAACTCGGCCAGCTCGTCGGCGAAGCGGGGCTTGCCGTAGGAGGCCAGCGCCATGACCTTGTACTCGTCCGAGGAGTGCAGGAAGCCCAGGTGCGCGGTGAGCGACTCGTACAGCAGGCCCAGGGAGTGCGGCAGGCGCTGGCTGGCCAGGACCTCCAGGGAGCCGCCGCGGTAGCGCCCGGCCAGCGAGGAGACGGCCTCGCCGCGCCCGTCGACGGTCAGGACGCTGCAGCCGCCCTCGCGCGCCGCCTCCGGCGAGGCCAGCCCCGCGGAGGCCGCGTGCGCGACGTGGTGCGGCACGTGGTGGACCTTCGCCGGGTCCAGGCCGGGCAGGGCGGTCGCCAGCGCCTCGGCGGCGCGCTCGGCGTAGCGGGTGCGGATGGCGTCGTCGGGGTCGCCCAGGTCCAGCTCGGAGGACGGCAGCACCAGGGAGGGGTCGTAGGAGTAGCCGACGAGGTCGAGGTCCTGCGGCCGCAGGCCCGCCGCCGCCAGGGCGTGCTTGATGGCCAGCTCCGGCAGCTCCCACGTCGAGTACGGCACGGGCCGCTTGCCGTGCTTGCGGCGGCTGAAGCGCTCCTCCTCCGCGGCGAAGACCACCTCGCCGTCGACCACGAGGGCGGCGGCGGGATCGTGGAAGACGGCGTTGACGCCGAGCACGCGCATGGGTGTCGACCCTCTCTCGAAAGTAGTGCGCCCGGTCCTGGAGCGTCCTGCACCGGTCCCGGCAGGGCCCGGACCGGCAGGGCCGTACCCTGCCAGGACCAGCCGACAGGTGCCCGTCGAGGGCCCGGCGCGGCGCGGCGGAGTCGAAGACAACCACACGGGGGTTCGCGGTGGGCACGGAGGGTGGCCGGGCGGTCAGCGACCGCGTCTGGACCCTGCCCAACGCCCTGAGCTTCCTGCGCCTGCTGCTGGTGCCGGTCTTCGCGCTGTTCATCGCCCGCGGCCACGACGGCTGGGCGCTGCTCGTGCTCGCCGTCAGCGGCGCCAGCGACTACCTGGACGGCTCCCTGGCCCGGCGCTGGGACCAGGTCACGCGGCTGGGCCAGCTCCTGGACCCCTTCGCCGACCGCCTCTACATCCTCTCCACGCTGCTGGGCCTGGCCTGGCGCGAGCTGGTGCCCTGGTGGCTGGTCGTCGTCCTCGTCGGCCGCGACGTCCTGCTGGCCTGCACGGTGCCGGTGCTGGCGAGCGTGGGCCACGGCCCGCCGCCGGTGCACTTCCTCGGCAAGGCCGGCACCTTCTGCCTGCTCTACGCCTTCCCGCTGCTGCTGCTGGGCGAGGTCAGCCCGGCGCTGTCGGACGTGGCCGGCGCCCTGGGGTGGGCCTTCGCGCTGTGGGGCACGGGCCTGTACTGGTGGGCGGGCGTGCTGTACGTGCAGCAGGTCGCCGCCGTGGTGCGCGCCGAGCGCTCCGGCGCCGGCGCGTGAGGCGCCCCCGCCCGGCGCGCGCCGCGCGCGCGCCGCAGCACCCCTCGCCGCACCCGCCGCCGCACCCGCCGCAGCGCCCGGACGCGAGCATGAGCCTGCTCACCGAGGCCATGCACCGGCCCCTGGACCCCGGCTACGCCGCGGCCGCGCAGCGCCGCCGCGAGGCCGGCGGGGAGCCGGCCGGCCGGCCCCGGGCGCTGACCGCGCTGGCGGCCCTGGTGCTCGGCGCCCTGCTCGCCGTCGCCGGCGTGCGCGCCGCGGCGGGCGCCCCGGACGCCGACCGCGGCCGCGCGGACCTGCTGGAGCGCGTGCGCGCCGGCACCGCCCGCGCCGACGGCCTCGCCGCGCGGGCGACCGCCCTGCGCGAGGGCAACGCCGCCCTGGCCGCCCGCCTGGGCGGTGCCGTCGCCGCCGCGGCCGGCGAGGAGGCCGGCGCCCTGGCGGTGGCCGCCGGCGCGACGGCCGTCACCGGCCCGGGCGTGGAGGTCGTCCTGGAGGACGCCCCGCGCGACCCCGCCGGCGCCGGCGCCGCCGCCCCCTCCGGGCGCGTGGTCGACCGCGACGTGCAGCTGCTCGTCAACGGGCTGTGGCAGGCCGGCGCCGAGGCCGTCGCCGTCAACGGGCTGCGGCTGTCCTCGCTGTCGTCCATCCGCGCCGCCGGCGAGGCCGTCCTGGTGGACTACCGGCCCCTGACCCCGCCGTACCGCGTGGAGGCCGTCGGCGACCCCGCGGTGCTGCAGACCCGGCTGGCCGCCTCGGTCGCCGGGCGCTACCTGCAGGTGCTGCAGGACAACTACGGCATCGGGGTGCGGGTGGGCGCGCGCTCGGGCGACGAGGAGCTGAGCCTGCCGGCCGCCGCCCGCCTGCAGCTGCGCGTGGCGCGCGGACCGGGCGGGGGCGCGGCGGGTACCGTTCCCACGCCCGCGGCGCCGGACGAGGCGGCGGGCGCACCGGGCGACGACGGGGGAGGGGCGCAGTGATCGCGGCCGTGGGGCTGCTGGTGGGCGTGGTGGCCGGGGTGCTGCTGCGGCCCGAGGTCCCCGTCTTCCTGCAGCCGTACCTGCCGATCGCGGTGGTGGCCGCCCTGGACGCCGTCTTCGGCGGCGTGCGCGCCGTGCTGGACGGCATCTTCGACGACAGGGTCTTCGTCGTCTCGTTCCTGTCCAACGCCGTGGTGGCCGCGCTCATCGTCTACCTGGGCGACCAGCTCGGCGTGGGCTCGCAGCTGTCCACCGGCGTGGTCGTGGTCCTGGGCGTGCGCATCTTCTCCAACGCCGCCGCGATCCGCCGGCACCTGCTGAAGGCGTGAGCGGGCCCGAGGGCCCCGGCGCCCCCGCGGGCGGCGCTTCCCGCGGCCCCGCCGCGCCCCGCTCGCCGTGGCGGCGCCTGTGGCACGCCGGGCGCCCGCGGGCCACCCGCGGCCAGCTGCTCGCCGGGCTGCTGTGCGCCGCGCTGGGCTTCGGCGTGGTGGCGCAGGTGCGCCAGAACGACGCGGCGGGCCTGGGCGAGCTGCGCCAGAGCGACCTGGTGCGCATCCTCGACGACACCGGCGAGCGCGGCGACCGGCTCGCCGAGGAGGTGCGCCAGCTGGAGGCGACCCGCGAGGAGCTCACCGCCGGCAGCGACTCGGCCGAGGCGGCCGCGCGCGCGGCGCGCCGGCGCGCCGAGGAGTACGGCCTGCTGGCGGGCACGGTGCCCGCCACCGGCCCCGGCGTCGTGGCCACGGTCGACGACCCCGCCGGGGCGGTGCGCGCGGCGAGCTTCGTCAGCCTGGTGCAGGAGCTGCGCGACGCGGGGGCCGAGGCCGTGCAGATCGGCCCGGTGCGCGTCGTGGCGAGCACCGCCTTCGAGGACCCCGGCGCCGGCCGGGGCCCGGGCGTGCTGGTCGACGGCACCGCGCTGGCCCCGCCGTACGAGGTGCGCGCGATCGCCGACCCGGCGACGCTCTCCACGGCGCTGGACATCCCCGGCGGCGTGCGCGAGTCGCTGCGCCAGCTCGGGGCGCAGCTGTCGGTGAGCACCCCGGAGCGGGTGGAGGTGACCGCCTTGCACGCCGTCTCGAGCCCTCAGTACGCTCGCCCGGCGTCGCCCGGCCCCGCGGCCGGCGGCGGCTGAACCGCTCCGGGCGAGCGCCCCGCGAGAGACACCCCCCACCACGAGGAGCGAGACGCCCCATGGCCTCCAGCGTGCCCGAGGACCTGCGCTACACCGCCGAGCACGAGTGGGTGCGCGTCGAGGACGGCGGCACGACGGTCCGCGTGGGCGTGACCGACCACGCGCAGGACGCCCTCGGCGACGTCGTGTACGTCTCCCTGCCCGCGGAGGGCGAGAGCGTCACCGCCGGCGCCTCCTGCGGCGAGGTGGAGTCCACCAAGAGCGTCAGCGAGATCAACGCGCCCGTCAGCGGCGTGGTGGCCGCGCAGAACCCCGGCCTGGAGACGCGCCCGGACCTGGTGAACTCCGACCCCTACGGCGAGGGCTGGATGTTCACGATCACCGTCTCGGACCCGGCCGAGCTGGAGGGCCTGCTCGACGCGGAGGCGTACCGCTCCCACGCCGGCTGAGCCGGCCCCGTCACCCGTCCGGACGGGTGGCGGGCACGGGGAGTGTGGAGGCCGCTGCGCGGGCCCGGCTAGGGTGGCGATCAGCGTCAGGAGCGGGGACCGTCCCGCTGCAGCGGGTCGCGCGGGTCGCGGTCCGCGGTGTTGCGAGAGGTGGTGCGATGTCTCCGTCGGGCACGTCCCCGGACGAGGGGACGACCCCCGGGCCGGCAGCGGACGAGCGTCCCGCCGACTCGACGATGTCGTTCGCGGGGCTGGCCGTCCCCGAGGTCCACGAGGCGGTCGAGGGCGGCCTGAGCCGCGACGACCAGGCGGCGGTGGAGGCCCTGCCGCCCGGCTCGGCGCTGCTGGTGGTGCGCCGCGGCCCCAACGCGGGCGCGCGGTTCCTGCTCGACGCGGAGCGGACCTCGGCCGGCCGGCACCAGACGAGCGACATCTTCCTCGACGACGTCACCGTCTCGCGCCGCCACGCGGAGTTCCTGCGCGCCCCCGACCCGGCCAGCGGCCCGGGCTTCCGGGTCCGCGACGTCGGCAGCCTCAACGGCACCTACGTCAACCGCGAGCGCATCGACGACGTGGTGCTGCGCGCCGGCGACGAGGTGCAGATCGGCAAGTACCGGATGGTCTACCACCCCAGTGCCCAGCAGGGCGGCCCCGCCGCGGGCGGGGGCGGGCGGACCGCGTGAGCGCGGCCACCTCGCGGGCGACCGCGTTCGACCCCGACGCCCCGCGCATGACGATCGGGGAGGTCATGGCGCTGCTGTCGCCGGACTACCCGGACGTGACGATCTCCAAGATCCGCTTCCTGGAGGAGCAGGGCCTGGTGGAGCCGCGGCGCACGGCCGCCGGCTACCGCAAGTTCTCCTCCTCGGACGTGGACCGGCTGCGGTACGTGCTCAGCGCCCAGCGCGACCACTACCTGCCGCTGCGGGTCATCCGCGAGAACCTGCAGGCGATCGACCGGGGCCTGGAGCCGCCCGAGCACACCGGGACGGCCCCGCGCGCGCCGGAGGCGGTGACCGGGGCCGCCCCGGCCGTCGAGCGCTTCGACGGGCGCGCGGCCCGGCTGCGGCTGACCCGCTCGGAGCTGCTGCGCGAGTCCGGCGTGGAGGCGGAGCTGCTGGACGCCCTGGAGGGCTTCGGCGTGCTGGCCCCGGCCCCGGGCGGGCCCTGGTACGACGGGGAGGCCCTGGAGGTGCTGCGCGCGGCGGCGACGCTGGCCGCGCACGGCATCGAGGCCCGGCACCTGCGGGTCTTCCGCACCGCCGCCGACCGGGAGGTCGCGCTGGCCGAGCAGGTCGCCGCCCCGCTGCAGCGGCAGCGCTCGGCGGACTCCGCGGCGCGCGCCGAGCAGGTCGCCCGCGAGATCGCCTCGGCCTGCCTGCGCCTGCACACCGCGCTGGTGGCCGGTGCGCTCGGGCGCGTCACGGGCTGATCGCGCGGCGGTCACCGGCGGGTCGGCGGCGCCGACCGCCGCCCGGGCCCCGGGAGGGGTACGGTGAACGCGTGCGCGCGCTCGATGTCATCGGCGTCAGGGTCGAGATGCCTTCCAACAACCCGATCGTGCTGCTGCGCGAGCGCGACGGGGACCGGTACCTGCCGATCTGGATCGGCGCGCCCGAGGCGAGCGCCATCGCCTTCGCGCAGCAGGGCGTGGTCCCCCCGCGGCCGCTGACCCACGACCTCCTCAAGGACGTCATCGCGGCCCTGGGCCGGCGCCTGGAGGAGGTGCGCATCGTCGAGGTGCGCGACAACGTCTACTTCGCCGAGCTCGCCTTCGACGGCGGTGCCACGGTCAGCTCGCGCACCTCGGACGCGATCGCCCTGGCGCTGCGCGTGGGGTGCCCCATCGTGAGCGCCGAGGAGGTCCTCGACTCCGGCGGCGTGCCGGTGCCCGACGAGGACGAGGACGAGGTCGAGAAGTTCCGCGAGTTCCTCGACCACATCACCCCCGAGGACTTCGAGTCCGGCTCCGGCCCGGCCCCGGGCTCGGACCGGTGAACCCCGGATCGGCGGGCGACGCGCCGCGCGCCTCGTTGACGCTCCGCGGGTGCGACTCTACGGTCAGTTGACAGGACGCTCCCGGTCGGCACGGCACCGACGATCGGACCGGGGCGATGAGGAGGAGGCCGGCGTGAGCAGAGGCGAGGCGGACGCTGGGTCGTCGCACGGCGAGGAGCCGGTCCCCGCGCAGGGCCTCCTGTTCGCCGACGACCAGCCCGGCCCGGACGAGGAGGTCGGCTACCGCGGCATCACCGCGTGCAAGGCGGCCGGCATCACCTACCGCCAGCTGGACTACTGGGCCCGCACGGGCCTGGTGGAGCCCAGCGTGCGCGGCGCCTCGGGGTCGGGCTCGCAGCGCCTGTACGGCTTCCGCGACATCCTGGTGCTCAAGGTGGTCAAGCGGCTGCTGGACACCGGCGTCTCCCTGCACCAGATCCGCACCGCGGTGACCCACCTGCGCCGGCGCGGGGTGGAGGACCTGGCCCAGATCACCCTCATGAGCGACGGCGCGAGCGTGTACGAGTGCACCTCCGCCGACGAGGTCATCGACCTCGTGCAGGGCGGTCAGGGCGTGTTCGGCATCGCGCTGGGCCGCGTGTGGCGCGAGGTGGAGGGCGAGCTGGCCTCGCTGCCCAGCGAGCGCCCCGCCCAGCGCACCGAGGTGACCGCCCCGGCGGTGGTCCTGGCCGACGAGCTCAGCACGCGCCGCAGGGCCCGCGAGGCCGGCTGACCCCGGCCCGGCACCGGGGCCCACCGCGGGCCACCCACCACGACGGCGCCCCGGCCACCGGCCGGGG
>NZ_JBJLSG010000087.1:0-21080 GCF_050871925.1 Kineococcus gurbantunggutensis | reverse complement strand
GGCGCGACCCCCACCACAGCGTCGTTACGTCTCCCTGCACCGGGCCGCCGCGCCCCGCCCGGCCCCCCGCGCGGCCGCCGCCCCCCCCCCCCCCCCCAGCGCCGCCCCGCGCGGGGCGCGGGCGGGCGGCGCCCCCCCCCCCCCCCCCCGCGCCGGCCGGCCCCGGGCACGTCGGCGCGCGGCTGGGTCGGGTCGGTGGTCGTCGGCACGACGGCAAAGGTACGTCGCGCCCCGGGCGGTCGCCGACCGGATGCACCCGCTCGCACCGCGTGTGCGCGACGTCTTCACAGGCCGCCGGGCGCGCGGCCGCCCCGGCGGCCCCGCCGCTCAGGTGGCGACCGTGCCGTCGTTGATGGCCAGCCGGTCGGCCAGGTGCGGGAAGACGACGGTGAAGCACAGCAGCACCACGCCCGCCGCCACGAGCAGGCTGATGAGCAGCCGCACCCACCAGGGCCCCGGCAGCACCCGCCACCACCACCCGTACACGCCTCCCCCTCCCGCTCAGCCCGCGGCCGCCAGCGAGGCCGGCGGCCCCGCGGCACGGTCCTGCACCGACTCCAGCTGCGCGTAGACGATGTAGCGCTGGCGCGCGGAGTGCATCGGGTGGCAGGCCGTCATCGTCAGCCACGCCTCGGTGGGCCGCTCGCCCGGCCGGTCGGGCACGGGGGCGACGATCTCCACCGCCGTCGGGCTGACGATCCGCCAGCGGCGCACCCGGTAGGTGTACCAGCGCTCGGCGGTGGCCACGACGACCGCGTCGCCCTCGCGCAGCTCCGCGACCCGGTTGAACGGCTTGCCGTAGGTGACGCGGTGCCCGGCGATGGCGAAGTTGCCCACCTCGCCGGGCATCGCGGTGCCCGGGTAGTGCCCGATGCCCTCCTCCAGCTCCTCCGCGTCGATGCCCTCCACCACGGGCACGGCGTAGTCGGCGCCGAAGCGGGGCACGTAGGCGATGGCGAAGGCGTCGCCGGTGGGCGGGCTCTGGTCCACGTCGGGCACCACGGGCCCGCTCGCGGCGGGCTCGGGGGCGGCCGGGGCGGGCGCGGCGTCCCAGCGCTGCTCCAGGGAGGAGACGGTCGCCGCCTGGGCGCGCCCGCTGGTCAGGTCCGTCCAGTACAGCTGCCACACGACGAACAGCAGGGTGAGGACCCCGGCGGTGACGAGCAGCTCGCCCAGGACGCCGACGGCGCGGCGGATCACGCGGCGCTCCGGGCGGCGGCCAGGGCGGTGGAGCCGTCGAAGGCGGGCAGCACCAGCCCGTCGGCGCCCTCGCGGGCGTCCACGGACCAGCCCAGGCCGTAGGCGGCGACGTACTGGCGGTAGACGGCCACCTGCGCGCTGGCCTCCAGGGCGGCGCGCAGCGCGGCGGGGTCGCCGATCGCGGCGACCGCGTAGGGCGGGGAGTAGGTGCGCCCCTGCAGCACGAGCACGTTGCCCACGCAGCGCACCGCGGAGGTGGACACCACCCGCTGGTCCATGATCGACATGGCCTCGGCGCCCCCGGCCCACAGGGCGTTGACGACGGCCTCGACGTCCTGCTGGTGCACCACGAGGTCGTCGGGGTTGGCCCCGGCCGGGCGCACGTCGTCGGGGGCGTCGTCGAGGGTGACGGTCACGCCGGGGCCGGTGACGGCCAGCGCGCCGGAGGCGGTGCCGAGGGCGGCGTCGTCCAGGGGGTCCTCCAGCGACCGGTCGGCGGGGGCGGCGGCGCGGCTGAGCTCGTCGACCTCGGCGCGCAGGTCGCCCACGCGGGCGGCGCGCTGCTCGTTGAGGCGGGAGCGCTCGGCGACGAGGGCGCCGAGGTCGGCGGTCTCCGAGCGCAGGTCGGTGCCGCGCGAGGTCAGGGCGCTGGTGGCGAAGAGCAGCCCGGCCAGGGCGAACACCGCGGCGACGGCGGCGCGGCCGCCCGCCGGGCGCAACCTGGGTGCCCGCACGCCTCCCCCTCCCCCGGTCCTCGAGCCCCGCTCACCGGCCGCACCCGTGGCGCGACCGTCCGCGAGGTCGTGTCGCACTACGCTAACCAGGCGTCCCGAGCGCACCCGCACCACCCGTCCCGACCCGGAGGTTGACGTGACCGAGTCCCGCCGCGAGCGGCACCGCGACGACGAGCCGGGGGACGAGCAGGTGAGCGGGGCGACCGGCACCGGCGCGACCGCCGCGGGGCTGGGCGAGGCGGTGACCGCCGCGGCCGCCGAGGAGGCCTCCGAGCGCAAGCGCCGCCGCCGCCGGCGCCGCGGCTCCGAGGTGGAGGACGACGGCAGCGACCGCGCGCTGAAGGCCCGCAACCAGCTCACGCCGCGCTGGTGGATCGTGCTGATGGTGGCGCTGATGGTCGTCGGCCTGCTGTGGATCGTCGTCTTCTACCTCTCCAGCTCGCAGTACCCGGTGCCGGGCTGGGGCAACTGGAACCTGGTGGCCGGCTTCGGCCTGGTGCTCGTGGGCTTCGGGATGACGACCCGCTGGCGCTGAGCCGCCCGCGACCTTGTCCACCGCTTCGTCCACAGCCTGTGGACGACTGTGGGAAAACGGGAGAGCCGTCCACACGCGGGCCCACAGCTCGTGGACAGCGGCGCCCGTCCGCACCGCCGGGAGCGGTGCGGACGGGCGGTGCGGACGGGCGCGGGGCCGGGTGCGCGGACGGGCCCGGGGCAGGGGCCCGGGCGCCTCAGAGGACGGTGCGCGAGCCCGCGTGGACCAGCAGCGCCAGCAGCACCAGGGCCACCGCGCCCACCCCGGCCCACTGCACCGGCGCACCGCGCCGGCGGGTGCGCACCAGCAGCGCGGAGACCACCAGGCCCGTCACCAGGCCGCCCAGGTGCGCCTGCCAGGAGACGCCCGCGACGAGCAGGCCGATGACGAAGTTGATCGCGATGAGCGCCACGACCTGGCCCGTCTGCCGGCCCAGGTGCCGGTTGACGGTCAGCAGCGCCGCGAAGAGGCCGAAGACGGCCCCCGAGGCGCCCACCAGGACGCTGTTGGCGGTCCCGGGCAGCAGCAGGGCCCCCACGGCGCCGCCGAGGGCGGAGAGCACGTACAGGGCCGTGAAGCGGGCCCGGCCCAGCAGCGGTTCCAGGTACTGGCCCGTGACCCACAGCGCGTACGTGTTGAAGAGCAGGTGCAGCGGGGAGGCGTGCAGGAACGCCGAGGTGAGCGGCTGCCACCACCGGTCCGGCCCGAACCCGCCGTAGGCGGCGGGCACGTTGACCAGCTGCAGGTGGAAGTACAGCTCCGGCGGCAGGACGTACTGCCCGGCGAACAGCGCCACGCACAGCCCGATGACGACCTTGGTCACCAGGGTGTCGCGGCCGCGCACCGCGCCGCCGAGGGTCGTGCGGCCCTGCCGGACCCCCTTGTTCCCCTCGGCGACGCAGTCCACGCACTGCACCCCGACCGCGGCGGGGCGCTGGCACTGCGGGCAGGCGGGTCGCTCGCACCGCTGGCAGCGCACCCACGACTCGCGGTCGGGGTGGCGGGGGCACACGGGGACCCCGGTGGTGGTGTCGTTCGCGGCGTCGCTCACGCTGCGCCCAACGCCCCGGGGGCCGCCGGTGTTCGCGCGTCCGCGCAGGGCGGAACGCGCGGGGTGCGCCCGCGGGCGGTCAGCTCAGCGCTCGACGTCGACACCGGTGATGACGACGGGCTCGCGCGGCGCGTCGGCCGGGCCGGTGGGCAGGGAGGCGATGGTGTCCACGACGCGGCGGCTCTCGTCGTCGGCGACCTCGCCGAAGATCGTGTGGCGGCCGTTCAGGTGCGGGGTGGTGGCCACGGTGATGAAGAACTGCGAGCCGTTGGTGCCGTGGCCGGCGATCTTGCCGGCGTTGGCCATGGCGAGCAGGTACTTCTTGTCGAAGCGCAGGTCCGGGTGGATCTCGTCGTCGAACTGGTAGCCGGGGCCGCCGCGGCCGTCGCCGCGCGGGTCGCCGCCCTGGATCATGAAGCCGTCGATGATGCGGTGGAAGGTGAGCCCGTCGTAGAAGGGCTCCGTCTTCGTCTCGCCGGTGGAGGGGTCCTTCCACTCCTTGGTGCCCTCCGCGAGGCCGACGAAGTTCGCCACCGTCTTGGGGGCGTGGTTCTCGAACAGCTCGATGCGGATGTCGCCGTGGTTGGTGCGCAGGGTCGCGTGCATGGTCCTCATCGTCGCACCCGCCGCCGCCCGCGGCTCCCGGCCCCCGCGCTCTGGCGGACTCGGCCCCGCTGCGGTGGGATGGGGGTGGTGATCGCCGGCCGGGCACGCCCCGGCGCTGCCGGGCGTTGCCCCGGTGAGGCGAACGACTGACCGAGGAGGAACGGATGTCCCTGACCAAGAGCCGGACCGAGAAGCTGGCGCAGGTCCGCGACCAGGGCACGGCCCTCGCGGAGAAGGCCCTGTCCGAGAAGGTCGCCCCCGCCGTGGAGACCGCCAAGACGTGGGCGACCCCGCACGTCGAGACCGCCAGGACCTGGGCCACCCCCCACGTGGAGACGGCCAGGACCTGGGCGACCCCGCACGTCGAGACCGCCAAGACCTGGGCCACCCCGCACGTGGAGACGGCCAGGACCTGGGCGACGCCGCACGTGGAGACCGCCGCGCAGCAGGTGAGCACGGCCGCGCAGCAGGTGGGCACCGCCGCGCACAAGGTCGGCCCCGCCGTGGGCGTGGCCGCGGCCGCCGCCGCGCACAAGGTCGCCCCCGCGGTGGACACCGCGCGCGAGCGCATCACCACCGACCTGCTGCCGCGCGTCGTCGACGCCGTGCACGACGCCGCCGACTCGGCCAGGTCGGCCGCCACCCCGGCGGTCGCCGCCGCCGGCACCGCGGCCACCGCGGCCGCCGCCAAGGGCGCCAGCAGCACCCGGGTCGTCCGCGAGCGCAGCGCCGACGCGCTCGCCGTCCTCAAGGGCGAGGCGACCGTGCGGAAGGCGAAGAAGAAGCGCGGCCGCAAGCTCCTGCTGGTGCTGGCGCTCACCGGTGCCGGTGCCGCAGTCTTCAGCGCGGTGCGCAGCCGCAAGCAGGAGGACCCGTGGGCGGCTCCGGGCGCCGCGTGGACGCCCGCCGCGCCGACCAACAAGCCCACCGCCACCGCAGCCCCGGTGCCGGACTCCCCGTCCACCGGCGGGACCTCCGGCTCGGCGGGCACCGGTCAGGCGGGCACCGCCACCAGCACCGGCGCCACGCCGGGCGCCGGGTCCACCGCCGCGGGCGCCACCACCGCGGGCACCACCGCGGGCGCTGCCGCGGGTGCGGAGGGCTCGCAGCCGCTGGACCTGCCCTCCGAGCCGCCGTCGAACGCGGTGAAGAACTTCGAGGAGGCGACGACCCCCGTCGACGCCGACGACACCGAGGGCGGCGAGAAGCTGGCCTGAGGCCGGACGCGACGAAGGCCCCCACCCGGCAGGGTGGGGGCCTTCGCGTCGTCCGGGGTGGAGGCGAGGGGACTCGAACCCCTAACCCCCTGCTTGCAAAGCAGGTGCGCTACCAATTGCGCCACGCCCCCGGGGGACCGCGCTCAGCGCACGGTGTCGGTGGCCTCCGCCCAGAGGTCGCGCTCGGCCTTCGCGGACGCCTTCTGGCGCCACACGAGCACGGCACCGGCCAGGGCGCCCACCAGCAGCAGCTTCTTCACTCTCGAGACCTCCGCGGAGTTCCAGGACGGTGTCGAAGGCTAGCACGCAGGGTGAGCGCGGACCGGGAGGCCCACCGACGGCAGGAGGCCCGCTCCCCGGGCGGGGAACGGGCCTCCTGGTGCTTCCGGTGGGCCTAGGAGGACTTGAACCTCCGACCTCTTCCTTATCAGGGAAGCGCTCTAACCGACTGAGCTATAGGCCCGGAGCCGCGCGACGGCGGCACGACTACTGTACCCGACCGCGGGTGGTGCCACCGACCGCCACCGGCCGGCGGCGACCACCCGGACGGCTCAGTCGTCGGAGAGCGTCACGTGCAGGCCGCCCACCAGGGCCGCCGACACGTTGTAGAGGAACGCCACGATCGTCGACAGCGCCGTCAGCAGCACCACGTCGACCACGGCGATGACGGTGGCCAGCGAGAGCACCTTGCCGAAGGCGAGGTAGTCCAGCAGGTTCACGTCCACCTCGCCGCCCACGACGTCGCGCAGCAGGCCGTTGACGTCGGTGAACACGCCCATGCCGTCCAGGACGCTCCACACCACCGCGGTGGCCACCACCAGGGCGATGCCCACCGCCACGGAGAGCAGGAACGACAGCTTCGTCACCGACCACGGGTCGACGCGGGCCAGCGTCAGGCGGACCCGGCGCGGGACGTCGACCGCGGCGGCCGGGCGCCCCGCGGGACGGGACTGGGCGGCCGGGCCGGCCTGGGTGGCCGTGCCGGCCCTCGGCGTCCGCGCCCCCGTGGTGCCGGGCGAGGAGGCCGTGCGTTCGGCGGGACTCACGAAGCACCTCCGGGGTCGGTGTCGTCGGCCGCGGAGCCCCCGTCGACCGATCCGTCAGACCGTACGTCATCCAGCGGGTCGGGCGCAGTCCCCGCGGGCGACGGGGGTTCGTCGGCGCCCAGCGCCGCGGACTGGTCGTCGCCCGCCCCGCCGGCGTCGACCAGGGGGTCGTCCAGGCCCTCGACGGTGGCCGCGGAGACCTCCTCGGCCTCCACCTCCGCGTCCAGGACGCGCTCGGCGTTGCGGGCCACGGCGATGATGCGGTCCCCGGTCTCCGGGCGGGCGAAGGTGACGCCCATGGTGTCGCGGCCCTTGGCCGGCACCTCGTCCACCCGCGAGCGCACCACGCGCCCGCCGGCCATGACCACCAGCACCTCGTCGTCCTCGGAGACCGTCAGCGCCCCCACCAGGTCCCCGCGCGCCTCGGCCAGCTTGGCGACCTTGATGCCCAGGCCGCCGCGGCCCTGCCGGCGGTACTCGGCGATCCGGGTGCGCTTGGCGTAGCCGAGCTCGGTGACCACGAAGACGTCCAGGTCGTCGGAGGCCACCGCCATCGCCAGCAGCTCGTCCTCGCCGCGGAACTTCATGCCGGTGACGCCGGAGGTGGCCCGGCCCATCGGGCGCAGGGTGTCGTCGTCGGCGGCGAAGCGCACGCTCATCCCCTTGCGCGAGACGAGGAAGAGGTCCTCGCCCTCGCCGACCAGGGACGCCGCGAAGAGCTCGTCGTCGACCTCCTCGCCGTCGGCGCCGGTGCGCTGGCGCAGGTTGATCGCGATGAGGCCGCCGGAGCGGTTGGAGTCGTACTCGCTCAGGCGCGTCTTCTTCACGATGCCGCCGCGGGTGGCGAGCACCAGGAACGGCGCCTGCTCGTAGTCCTCCACGTCCAGCACCGCGACGATCCGCTCCCCCGGCTGGAAGGCCAGCAGGTTCGCCACGTGCTGCCCGCGCCCGTCGCGGCCGCCCTCGGGCAGCTCGTAGCCCTTGGCGCGGTACACCCGCCCCAGGTTGGTGAAGAACAGCAGCCAGTGGTGGGTCGTGGTGGTGAAGAAGTGCTCCACCACGTCGTCCTCGCGCAGGCTGGCTCCGCGCACGCCGCGGCCCCCGCGACGCTGCGCGCGGTACAGGTCCGTGCGGGTGCGCTTGGCGTAGCCGCCGCGGGTGACGGTGACGACGACGTCCTCGACGGGGATGAGGTCCTCGACGCTCATGTCGCCCTCGAAGGGCAGCACCTGCGTCTTGCGCTCGTCGCCGTACTTCTCCACCAGCTCGGCCAGCTCGTCGCCGACGATGCGGCGCTGGCGCTCGGGGCGGGCCAGGACGTCGTTGTAGTCCTCGATCAGGCGCATG
Source organism: Kineococcus gurbantunggutensis (assembly GCF_050871925.1). NCBI lineage: Bacteria > Bacillati > Actinomycetota > Actinomycetes > Kineosporiales > Kineosporiaceae > Kineococcus > Kineococcus gurbantunggutensis. Next base: position 13,344 of record NZ_JBJLSG010000087.1, on the reverse strand, counting down.
AGCTCGGCGTGCTCGTCGGTGATGCGCTGGCGCTCCAGGGCGGCCAGGCGGCGCAGCTGCATCTCCAGGATCGCGCGGGACTGCACCTCGTCGATCTGCAGCAGCTCCATCAGCCCGTCGCGCGCGGCCTCCACCGTGGTGGAGGCGCGGATGAGGGCGATGACCTCGTCCAGGGCGTCCAGCGCCTTGAGCAGCGCCCGCAGGATGTGCGCGCGCTCCTCGGCCTTGCGCAGCCGGAAGCGGGTGCGCCGGACGACCACGTCGAGCTGGTGGGCGACCCAGTGCTTGAGGAACGCGTGGATCGGCAGGGTGCGCGGCACCCCGTCGACCAGGGCGAGCATGTTCGCGCCGAAGTTCTGCTGCAGCTGGGTGTGCTTGTACAGGTTGTTGAGCACGACCTTGGCGACGGCGTCGCGGCGCAGCACGACGACCAGGCGCTGGCCGGTCTTGCCGGAGGTCTCGTCGCGCACGTCCGCGATGCCGGTGAGGCGGCCGTCGCGCACGAGGTTGGCGATGTTCTCGGCGAGGTTGTCCGGGTTCACCTGGTACGGCAGCTCGGTGATCACCAGGCAGGTGCGGCCCTGGATCTCCTCGACCTCCACGACCGCGCGCATCGTGATCGAGCCGCGGCCCGTGCGGTACGCGTCGTCGATGCCGCGGTGGCCCAGGATCTGCGCGCCCGTGGGGAAGTCCGGGCCCTTGACCCGCTGCATGACCGCGGCGAGCTGCTCCTCGTCGGAGGCGTCCGGGTGCTCCAGCAGCCAGGTGACGCCGGAGGCGACCTCGCGCAGGTTGTGCGGGGGGATGTTCGTCGCCATGCCCACGGCGATGCCGGCGGAGCCGTTGACCAGCAGGTTCGGGAACCGGCTGGGCAGCACGTCCGGCTCGTCGGTGTGCCCGTCGTAGTTCGGCGAGAAGTCGACGGTCTCCTCGTCGATGTCGCGGACCATCTCCATGGCCAGCGGCGCCATGCGGCACTCGGTGTAGCGCGGGGCGGCGGCCGGGTCGTTGCCGGGCGAGCCGAAGTTGCCCTGCCCGTCCACGAGCGGGTAGCGCAGCGACCAGTCCTGCGCCAGGCGCACCAGGGCGTCGTAGATGGAGACGTCGCCGTGCGGGTGGTAGTGGCCCATGACGTCGCCGACGACGCGGGCGCACTTGGAGTACCCGCGGTCGGGGCGGTACCCGCCGTCGAACATGGCGTACAGGACGCGCCGGTGCACCGGCTTCAGGCCGTCGCGCACGTCCGGCAGGGCGCGCGAGACGATGACGCTCATCGCGTAGTCCAGGTAGGACCGCTGCATCTCCAGCTGCAGGTCGACCTGCTCGACGCGGTCGCCGACGGGCGGCTCGGTGGTGCTCTCGCTCACGGGGTCTTCCTCTCAGGTCGTCTCGGGTCGCCGGCGCCGTCCGGTGCCCCCGCCGCGCGGGGGCACCGGCTCAGACGTCGAGGAACCGGACGTCACGGGCGTTGCGCTGGATGAAGCTGCGGCGGGACTCCACGTCCTCGCCCATCAGGACGGAGAACACCGCGTCGGCCGCGGCTGCGTCCTCCAGCGTCACCTGCAGCAGCGTGCGGTGCGCGGGGTCCATCGTCGTCTCCGACAGCTCGTCCCAGTTCATCTCGCCCAGGCCCTTGTAGCGCTGCACCGAGTTCTCCTTGGGCAGCTTCTTGCCGGCCTCGCGCCCGGCCCGGATGAGGGCGTCGCGCTCGGCGTCGGAGTAGGCGAACTCGTGCGCCGCCCCGCCCTGCCACTTGATGCGGTACAGCGGCGGCTGCGCGAGGTAGACGTGACCGTTCTCCACCAGCGGGCTCATGTAGCGGAACAGCAGCGTCAGCAGCAGCGTGCGGATGTGCTGACCGTCGACGTCGGCGTCCGCCATGATGATGATCTTGTGGTAGCGCAGCTTGTCGAGGTTGATCTCCTCGCCGATGCCCGTGCCGAACGCGGTGATGAGGGCCTGGACCTCCTGGTTGCCCATCGCCCGGTCCAGCCGCGCCTTCTCGACGTTCAGGATCTTGCCGCGGATCGGCAGGATGGCCTGGGTGCGCGGGTTGCGCCCGCGGGTGGCCGAACCGCCCGCGGAGTCGCCCTCGACGATGAACACCTCGCACTCGGCGGGGTTGTTGGACTGGCAGTCCTTCAGCTTGCCCGGCAGCGAGTTGCGCTCCAGCAGGCTCTTGCGGCTGGCCTCGCGGGCCTTGCGCGCCGCCTGCCGCGCCACCGACGCCGAGTGCGCCTTGCGCACGATGGTGCGCGCCTCGTTGGGGTGCGAGGCGAACCAGTGGCCCAGGTGCTCGCGCACCTGCGCGTTGACGAAGGTGCGCGCCAGCGTGTTGCCCAGCTTCGTCTTCGTCTGGCCCTCGAACTGCGGCTCGCGCAGCTTCACGGAGATGACGGCCGTCAGGCCCTCGCGGATGTCGCCGCCCTCGAGGGTGTCCTTCTCCTTGAGCAGCTTCTGCTCGCGCGCGTAGTCCTGCACCAGGCTCGTCAGCGCCGTGCGGAAGCCCGTCTCGTGGGTGCCGCCCTCGGAGGTGTTGATGTTGTTGGCGTAGGTGAAGACCGCCTCGGCGTAGGAGGTGGTCCACTGCAGCGCCAGCTCCACCGAGATGCCCTGCTCGGTGTCCTCCGCCTCGAGGGAGATGACCTCCTCGTGCAGGGCGTCGTTCTTCTTCTGCGCGTTGACGTGCTTGACGTAGTCGACCAGGCCGCCGTCGTAGCGGTAGGTCAGCTTGCGCTGCGGCGCCTCGTCGACCGCCTCGGCCTCGGCCTCGGCGTCGCCGGTGGCGCGCTCGTCGCTCAGCGAGATCGTCAGGCCCTTGTTGAGGAAGGCCGTCTGCTGGAAGCGCGTGCGCAGCGTCTCGAAGTCGAAGACGGTCGTCTCGAAGATCTCCGCGCTGGGCCAGAACGTCACCGTGGTGCCGGTGGCGCCGGTCTCCTCGCCCTTGGCCAGCGGTGCCAGCGGCACCCCGTCGGCGTACGACTGGCGCCACGCGTGACCCTGCCGGCGCACCTCGACGTCCAGCCGGGAGGAGAGGGCGTTGACGACCGAGCTGCCCACGCCGTGCAGGCCGCCGGAGACGGAGTACCCGCCGCCGCCGAACTTGCCGCCGGCGTGCAGGACGGTCAGCACGACCTCCAGGGCCGGGCGGCCCTCGCCGGGCATGACGTCCACCGGGATGCCGCGGCCGTCGTCCTCCACCCGCACGCCGCCGTCGGCCGTCAGGGTCACCGCGATGCGGTCGCAGTACCCCGCCAGCGCCTCGTCCACCGCGTTGTCCACGATCTCGTACACGAGGTGGTGCAGGCCCCGCTCGCCGGTGGAGCCGATGTACATGCCGGGGCGCTTGCGGACGGCCTCCAGGCCCTCCAGGACGGTGATGGCGTCCGCGCCGTAGTCCGAGCCGGGGCTCGCGCCCCCGTCCGCGGTCACGACGTCCGCGAGCGAGGGGGCGTCCTCCGGGGCCGGGGTCTGCTGGCCGGGGTCGGTCGGCTCTTCCTGTGGCACGAGCGCGTGCTCTCCCTCCGCGTCGAGCGGCGCGGGGCGGCGCGGCGGGCGGGGCCCGTCGCGCCAGGGTCCTCACGACCGCCGGGTTCGCCCCATTCTACCCCGCTGCGGGCGATCGATCCCGCCGAGAGGCCGCCCAGGGCGCCTCAGGCGCGAGCACCCCCCGGGTGCGGGGGGACCTACGCGCCCGCACCCTCCGCCGCGCAGCGACCGCGCGGCGGGCGCGGGCTCAGCCGTAGGTGTCGCGCGGGCCCCGCCCGCCGGAGGCCGAGCGGCCGCCCCGGCGCCACGACGGGCCCTGCGGCCCGCGCACCACGACCCTGGTCACCACGCCCTGCCCGAGCTCCTCGTCGAGCCGGCGCACCAGCACGCTCGTCAGCAGCCGCACCTGCGTGGCCCACGCGGTGGACTCCGCGCGCACCACGAGCGTGCCCTCGCGCAGGCTCTCCGGCGCGCAGTGCCCGGCCAGCTCCGGGCCGACCACCGCGTCCCAGCGCCCGAAGGCGCCGCCCACCGCCACCGGCCGCTCCCAGCCGCGCTCGCCGACCAGGCGGCCCAGCGTGGAGCCGAGCTGCTGCGGGTCGCGCGCGTCCGGCCACGCCCCCGAGCGGGCCGAGGCGTCGCGACGGGCCTGCCGGCGCGCGTCGCGCTCGGCGGCGCGCGCGGCGGGGGCGCCCTGCCCGGCGCGGCCCGGGCGCAGGCCCTTCGCCGCGGCCGCCGCCCTGGCCCGGCCCAGCGCGGTGCGCGCCAGGTCCGCCCCGGCCGGCTGCTCCTGCTGCTCCTGCTGCTCCGGCTCGTCGGCGCCGCTCGCGCCCCGCGCTCCGCCCGCCGCGTCGACGGGCTCGCGCGGGTCCTCCCCCGCCGGCGCGCCGCCCGCCCCGGGCGGGTCAGGGTTCACGGACCGCGCTCCCGGCGCTGACCAGCACCCGGTCCGCGCCCGCCCCGCGCAGGGCGTCCGGCACGTCCTCGGGCACCGCGGCGGTCACCAGGACCTGCTCGGCGTCGGCGACCACCTCCGCCAGCCGCTGCCGGCGGCCGGCGTCGAGCTCGGCGAAGACGTCGTCGAGGACGAGCACGGGCCCGCCGGGGTCCTCCACGGCGTCGTCCTCCAGCAGCAGGCGGTAGCTCGCCAGCCGCAGCCCCAGGGCCACCGACCAGCTCTCGCCGTGGCTGGCGTAGCCCTTGGCGGGCATCCCGCCCAGGGTGAGCACCAGGTCGTCGCGGTGCGGGCCGACCAGGCACACCCCGCGCTCCAGCTCCGCCTTGCGCTGCTCGGCCATGCCCGCCAGCAGCGCCGCGCGCAGCTCCCCGGTCCCGGGCACCTCGCCGCCGGGCTCGGTGGCCACGCCCGCCGCCAGCAGCGGCAGGTTCGAGCGGTACCCCAGCTCCAGGTCGCCCTGCCCGGCGCTCACCGCCCGGTAGGCGGCGTCGGCCGGTGCGCGCAGGTCCGCCAGCAGGGCCAGGCGGGCCGAGAGCAGCTCCGCGCCGGTGGCGGCCAGGTGCTCGTCCCACACCTCCAGCGTGGAGCTGTCGGCCCGGCCGGCGCGCAGCGCCGAGCCGGCCGACTTCAGCAGCGCGGTGCGCTGGCGCAGGACGCGGTCGTAGTCCGCGCGCACCCCCGCCACCCGCGGCCAGCGGGTGACGAGGAGGTCGTCGAGGTAGCGCCGGCGCTCGCCGGGGTCGCCCTTGACCAGGGCGAGGTCCTCCGGGGCGAAGAGCACCGTGCGCAGCACCCCGAGCACGTCGCGCACCCGCCGCACCGGGTTGCCGTTGAGGCGGCCCCGGTTCGCCCGGCCCGGGGTGATCTCCAGCTCCACCAGGGCCCGGCGCCCGCCGCGCACGAGCTGGGCGCGCACCACGGCGCGCTCGGCCCCCTGCCGCACGAGCGGGGCGTCGCCGGAGACCCGGTGGCTGCCGAGCGTGGCGACGTACCCGACCGCCTCGACCAGGTTCGTCTTGCCCCGGCCGTTCAGGCCCACGAACGTCGTCGTGCCCGGCCGCAGGTCCAGCTCCAGGGCCGGGTAGGAGCGGAAGTCGACCAGCGAGAGGTGCGCGACGTGCACGCGAGCCCGCGACCTAGCTGACGGAGCCGGTGCCCGAGGACGGACCGGCCTGGGTCACGGCGTGCCCGCCGAACTGGTTGCGCAGCGCGGCGACCGCCTTGATCGAGGGCGAGTCCTCCTGGCGCGAGGAGAAGCGCGCGAACAGCGCCGCGGCGAGCACCGGCATCGGCACGGCGTTCTCGATGGCCTGCTCCAGCGTCCAGCGGCCCTCGCCGGAGTCCTGCGCGTAGCCGCGGATGTGCTCCAGCTTCGGGTCCTCCTCCAGCGCGCGGACCATGAGGTCCAGCAGCCAGGAGCGCACCACGGTGCCGCGCGTCCACGCCTTGAAGACGGCGGGGACGTCGCTGATGATGCCCTTGGCCTCGAGGAGCTCGTAGCCCTCGGCGTAGGCGTGCATCAGGCCGTACTCGATGCCGTTGTGGACCATCTTCGAGTAGTGGCCCGCGCCGACGCCGCCGGCGTGCACGAAGCCCTCCTCGCGCGGGCCCTCGGGGCGCAGCGCGTCGAAGACCGGCAGGGCCAGGTCCACGTGCTTCTTCGGGCCGCCGACCATCAGGCCGTAGCCGTTGTCCTTGCCCCAGACGCCGCCGGAGACGCCGCAGTCCAGGTAGCCGGTGCCGCGCTCGGCGAGCAGCGCCGAGTTGATCTCGTCGTCGGTCCACTTGGAGTTGCCGCCGTCGATCACCAGGTCGCCGTCGCCCAGCAGCGGGGCGAGGTTGGCGACGGTGTCGCGCGTGATCCTCCCCGAGGGCACCATCACCCAGACGACCTTGGGCGAGGGCAGCGCCTCGACCAGCGCGGCCAGCGAGGGGACGTCGGTGACGTCCGGGTTGGGGTCGTACCCCGTGACCTCGATGCCCTTCTCGCGCAGGCGGGCGCGCATGTTGCCGCCCATCTTCCCGAGACCGACGAGTCCGATGTGCATCTGGACGACCCTTCCTTCCCCCGGGCTCCCGGGGTTCGCGTGCGTGCCGGCTCAGCCGGCGAGGCGGACCGGCATCAGCAGGTACCGGTAGCTGTCGTCGTCCTCCCCGTCGAGCTCCGCCTGGCCGGTGATGACGGCCGGGCGGGTCGGCTGGGTGAACGACAGTCGGGCGAAGGGCGCCGTCAGCGCCCCCAGCCCGTCGAGGAGGAACTGCGGGTTGAACGCGATGGCGATGGGCTCGCCGACGAGGGACGCCTCGAGGGCCTCCGTCGCCTGCGCGTCCTCGCCCTGGCCCGCTTCCAAGGACAGCACGCCGTCCTCGAAGCGCAAGCGCACGGGCGTGTTGCGCTCGGCCACCAGCGCCACGCGCTTGACGGCCTCGACGAGGGCGGACGTGGACACCACGGCGTGCGTGGGGGACTCGGCGGGGAACAGCGCCCGCACCTTGGGGTACTCGCCGTCGACGAGCAGCGAGGTGGACTGCCGGCCCTCGGCCTGGAAGCCGATGAGGTCGGCGGTGCCGTCGGCCAGGCCGACCCGCAGGGTGCTGGTGCTGCCCAGCGACCGGGCGACGTCCGAGAGGGTGCGCGCGCGCACCAGGGCCGTCGTGGTGAAGTCGGGGGTGGCGGGGTTCCAGCGCAGCTCGCGCACCGCCAGGCGGTAGCGGTCGGTGGCCAGCAGCGTCAGCCGGCCGCCCTCGATCTCCAGGCGCACGCCCGTGAGGATCGGCAGCGTCTCGTCGCGGCTGGCGGCGATCGTCACCTGCGCGACGGCCGCGGTGAACTCCGAGCCGGGGACCGTGCCGGACTCCGGGGGCATCACCGGCAGCGCCGGGTACTCGTCCACGGACATCGTCAGCAGCGTGAAGCGGCTGGCGCCGCAGGTGACGACGACCTTGGAGCCCTCGGTGGTCAGGGTCACCGGCCGCGGCGGCAGGCTGCGGGAGATGTCGGCCAGCAGGCGCCCGGAGACGAGGACCCGGCCGGCGGTGCGCACGCCCGCGGGCACCTCCACGCGGGCGGAGACCTCGTAGTCGAAGCTGGACAGCCGCAGCGTGCCGTCGTCCTCGGCCTCCAGCAGGACCCCGGCGAGCACCGGCACGGGGGGCCGCGACGGCAGGGCACGGGCCACCCACGCGACGGCCTCGGCCAGCACGTCGCGCTCGACCTGCAACTCCACCGGGTACCGCCTCTCACCGAGCCGTCGTCGTCCGCACCGCCCTGCAGCGCGGGCGGTCACCGACCTTAGTGGAGCGCGCCGCCGCGGGTGCAGTCGGCGTCCCCCGACGGGTGCTCCGGGCACCTCCCCGGCTCGCCGCGCGCTCGTCCACAGGGGCCCTGAGGGTCGGTCCACACCCCCTCCGGGAGCCCTCCCCCACCCGCTGTCCCCAGCTTCCGTCCCCAGCCCCCGTGGGTTGACGGATTCATCCATGGAGAAGTGTGGAGTAGTAGTAGGGGCTGTGCATGCTGTGGACACCGAGACGTCACCGCAGGTCAACCCCCGATTAAGGCCGTTTCAGGCCTGTGGATGACCTGGGGGTGGACACCCCGCTCCATCCACAGGCCTGGGGACGACCGGAGCTCCGTCCCCAGCCGTCCCCAGGCGCACGCTGTCGTGTCCACACGGTGTCCACCGGGTTTTCCACCGGCCGTGGACCCTCTGCCCACAGGGTTGTCCCCAAGATGTGGACACTCCTCGCGGCGTGTCTCCGAGGCGTGCGGGGCCCCCGGGTGTAGCGGCGCGGGCACGGGTGCGGACGGCCGCCCGAGCGCCCCCCCGCGAGCTGCTGCACGGGCTCCTGCACGGGCTCCCGAACGTGCCCCCGCTCGGGCTCCGGGACGTGCGCCCGCTCGGCGCCCCCGCGGCCCTCAGGGGCCTCCACGGGCCCCGGGCTCCCCCGCCAGCTCCAGGCGGGCCCCTGGGGTCTTCGCGGGCCTCCTGCGGGTCTCCTACGGGTCCGGGGCGGGTCCGGGGAACCGCAGCGGCAGTGGGCGGGCCGCGCGGGACGCGACAGGGCCCCCGCGCGGTGCGCGGGGGCCCTGGGGGTGCAGGTGGCTGCCTGGGGCTGCCGGGGGCTGCCGGGGGCTGCCGGGGGCGGTCGGGGGCTGCCGGGGGCTGCCGGAGGGGCGGGGACGCGCGGTCGGCGCCCCCGGCCCCTCAGGCGCCGGCCTGCTTCTTGATGCGGTTGGTCAGCTCGGTGACCTGGTTGTACGTGCTGCGCCGCTCGGCCATCTGCTGCTTGATCTTGCGCTCGGCGTGCATGACGGTCGTGTGGTCGCGGCCGCCGAAGTGCTGGCCGATCTTCGGCAGCGACAGCTCCGTCAGCTCCCGGCACAGGTACATCGCGATCTGCCGGGCGGTCACCAGGGTGCGCGATCGGGAGGTGCCGCACAGGTCCTCCAGCGTGACGCTGAAGTACGACGCGGTCTGCCCCATGATCGCCGCGGCGGTGATCTCGGGCGTCTCGTCGTTGGGGATGAGGTCGCGCAGCACGATGTCCGCCAGCTGCATGTCCACGGCCTGGCGGTTGAGGCTGGCGAAGGCCGTCACGCGGATCAGCGCGCCCTCGAGCTCGCGGATGTTCGAGGAGATCTTGGAGGCGATGTACTCGTTGACGTCGTCGGGCACCTCCAGGCGCTCGCCGATGGCCTTCTTGCGCAGGATGGCGATGCGGGTCTCGAGGTCCGGCGGCTGCACGTCGGTGATCAGGCCCCACTCGAAGCGGCTGCGCATGCGCTCCTCGAAGCCCGAGAGCTGCTTCGGCGGCAGGTCGGAGGTGATCACGACCTGCTTGCTGGTGTTGTGCAGGGTGTTGAAGGTGTGGAAGAACTCCTCCTGCGTCTGCACCTTGTTCGACAGGAACTGGATGTCGTCGATGAGCAGCACGTCGACGTCGCGGTACCGGCGCTGGAACGCCTGGGCCTTGTCGTCGCGGATGGAGTTGATGAAGTCGTTGGTGAACTCCTCGGAGTTCACGTACCGCACCTGCACGCCCGGGTAGAGGTTCTGCGCGTAGTGCCCGATGGCGTGCAGCAGGTGCGTCTTGCCCAGCCCGGACTCGCCGTAGATGAACAGCGGGTTGTAGGCCTTGGCCGGCGCCTCGGCCACCGCCACCGCCGCCGCGTGCGCGAAGCGGTTGCTCGCGCCGATGACGAAGGTCTCGAAGACGTACTTCGGGTTCAGGCGGGTGTTCTCCACCTTGGTGCTCGAGCGCGTCCGGGAGCCCTGCCGCCCGGTGCCCGCGGGCCGCTCCACCTTGAAGCCGGTGAAGAGCAGGTCCGGGTCGGAGTCGTCCAGCAGCAGCTCGTCGCCGTCCTCGCCGGCGCCGTCCGCCGCCCCGGGCGCCTCGCCCACCAGCGCCTCCAGCGCCACCCGCTCGCGCTCGACGGCGCGCACGCCGCCCTCGCGCACGCCCCGGTCGCGCGGGCCGCCGTCGCGGCCCTCGTCGCGGGCGCCGTCGGTGCTGCGCCGCCCGCCGGCCGGCTCGCGCTCGGGACCGCCCCCGATCGAGGGGTCCACGGTCACCGCCAGGCGCACCGCGGTGCCCAGCTGCTCGCTCAGGGCGCGGGTCAGCGGCTCGCGGACCTTCTGCTCGATGACCTCCTTGGTGAGGTCGTTGGGCACCGCCAGCAGCGCCGTGCCGTTCAGGAGGCCCAGCGGCCGGGTCAGCCGCACGAACGCGCGCTGGTTGGGGGGCACCTCACCCTCGTCCAGCTGCGCGACCGCGCGCTCCCAGACGTCGGGGAAGTCCCCGCGGTCGGTCTCCACTCGAGCCATCTCCCGTCGTGCCCGATCCGATCGACGGGCCTCGTCCACACCTCTGTCCACACACTGTGCACGACGGCGGGGGTGCGTCGAGGCACCCCTCCTGGTGGGTCGGATCGACAGGGGGCGTCGGCAGTCGGGCTGGACCGTAACAACGGCGGCGGTCGCCGTTCAAGTGCCGTCCCACCGGCGGCCACCTGGACGGGTGGTGCGGGTGCTCCCGGGCCCGCCCGGCCGCCGGCGGCGGGGTCGCGGTGCCCGCGCTTTGACCACGGCGGGGCCACCACCGTACCCTGCTGGGGATTGTGCTCCGCAGGACCTGCCGGTGCGCCGAACCCTCGGCTCCCGGCGTCGGCCGACGGCGGAGCCCCGGCCTTCCAGCGAGCATGGAGAACTGACGTGAGCAAGCGCACCTTCCAGCCGAACAACCGTCGGCGGGCCAAGACGCACGGCTTCCGCCTGCGCATGCGCACCCGCGCCGGCCGCGCCATCCTCTCCGCGCGCCGCGCCAAGGGCCGCGCGCAGCTGTCCGCCTGAGCACCTCCCCCACCCGCGGCACACCGTGCTGCCCGCAGCGCACCGCCTGAGGGCGCGGGACGACTTCGCCGTCGCCCTGCGCGGCGGTGTGCGCACCGGTACCCGGCACCTGGTCCTGCACTGGGCGCAGACCGACGAAGCCCACCCCACGAGGGTGGGCTTCGTCGTGTCCAAGGCCGTCGGCAACTCCGTGGTCCGGCACCGCACGCAGCGCCGGCTGCGGCACCTCGCCGCCGACCGGCTGCCGGTGCTGCCGGCCGACGGGGGGCTGCTGGTGGTGCGGGCCCTGCCCGCGGCCGCCGGCGCCACCTCCGCCGACCTCGCCGCCGACGTCGACCGGGGGCTCCGCCGCCTCGGCCTGACCGCCCGGTGAGCGGTGCGGGCGGTGGGCCGCCCCGACCGTCGCCGGTGGCGCCGCCGCGCCCCTGGTGGCACCCCCTGCGCTGGCCGGCGCTGCTGCTGGTCGCGCTCGTGAAGGTCTACCAGTACACGCTCTCCCTCGTCCTGGGGCCGACGTGCCGCTTCTACCCGTCCTGCTCGGCCTACGCCGTCGAGGCGCTGCGCACCCGCGGGGCGCTGGTCGGCTCCTGGTTGACCGTCCGTCGCCTGCTGCGCTGCCACCCGTGGAACCCTGGGGGCGTCGACCCCGTTCCGCCCAGGAGCGCCTCAGGGCGGGGACAGCACCGATGAGGGCGCACCGCCCGTCTGGAGAGGAAATGACCGCACCATGATCGAGTTCTTCTACGACCTCCTCTACCCGATCCAATGGGTCGTCGCATGGATCATGGTGCGGTTCCACGACCTGTTCACCGCGATCGGCCTGGACCCGGCGGGCGGTGCGGCGTGGTCCCTGTCGATCGTGGGCCTCGTCGTCGTCATCCGCATCCTGCTGATCCCGCTGTTCGTCAAGCAGATCAAGGCCATGCGGGGGATGCAGGTCATCCAGCCCGAGATGCGCAAGATCCAGCAGAAGTACAAGGGCAAGACCGATCCTGCCAGCCGTCAGGCCATGCAGCAGGAGATGATGGCCCTGTACCGCACGTCGGGGACCAACCCGATGGCGAGCTGCCTGCCGATCCTGCTGCAGTCGCCGATCTTCTTCGCGCTCTTCCACACCCTCAACGGCATCGGCAAGGGCGAGGCCGTCGGCCCGCTGAACGCCCAGCTGGTGGACCAGGCCGACAAGGCGACCCTCTTCGGCTCGCAGCTCTCCGACATCTTCCTGCGTTCCTGGGGCGACGGGGACTGGAACACGATCGTTCTCACCGCGGTGATGATCGTGCTGATGTCGCTGTCGCAGTTCATCACCCAGCGCCAGCTGATGGCGAAGAACACGTCCTCCGCCTCGATGCAGGACAACCCGTTCGCGCAGCAGCAGAAGATGATGCTGTACATCCTGCCGATCATCTTCGCCGTCTCGGGCGTGAACTTCCCCATCGGCGTCCTCCTGTACTGGCTGACCACCAACGTGTGGTCGATGGGTCAGCAGTTCTTCGTGATCCGCCGGATGCCCAACCCCGGCTCGCTCGCGGAGAAGGAGCTGCAGGCGCGCCGCGCCCGTCGCGCCGCCCGCCGCGGCGAGGTGCTGCCCGCCGCCGGTGATGCGGCCGGCACCACCGCCGTGGCCGACCACACCACCGCTGCGGCGCCGGTGCGCCGCCAGCGCCAGCAGCCCAAGCGCGGCGGCAGCCGGGAGAACCGCCGGCCCAGCGGTTCCGGCGGCTCGCGCCCGAACCAGCGGCCCGGCAACCGCTGACACGACCCACCACGAACGACCGAGGAGGACCCCGGGTGAACGGCACGACCGACGCAGTGGAGACGGGCACCGACGACGCTGCGGTCGAGGAGACCACCCGTCCGGTGCAGCGCACCGGCGGGGCGGCCAAGCGTCTGGAGGAGGAGGGCGACATCGCCGCCGACTACCTCGAGGAGCTGCTGGACATCGCTGACCTGGACGGCGACATCGACATCGACATCGAGAACGGGCGCGCCTCGGTGGCCGTCGTGGCCGACCAGGCGGGCACCCCGGCCCTCAAGCGCCTCGTCGGGCAGGACGGCGAGGTGCTCGAGGCGCTGCAGGAGCTGACCCGCCTGGCCGTGCAGGCCCAGACGGGTGACCGCACCCGCCTGCTGCTGGACGTGGCGGGTCACCGGGCCGCCAAGCGCACCGCCCTGGAGTCGCTGGCCCAGGAGGTGTGCGAGCGCGTGCGCGTCAGCGGCGAGCCCGAGCACCTGGAGCCCATGTCCGCCTTCGAGCGCAAGGTCGTCCACGACGCCGTCGCGGTGCTGGGCATGACCAGCGAGTCCGAGGGCCAGGAGCCCCAGCGGCACGTCGTCGTGCTGCCGGCCGCGGCCGGTGACGCGGACGACGAGAGCGGTGCGGACGACACGGAGGACAGCGCCGCGCGGTGAGCGGTGGCGCGCCACCCGGCGGATAGGGTGGCCGCGTGCTGGACCAGGTTCCCGTGGGGGGGGGGGGGGGGGGGGGGGGGGGGGGGGGGGGGCGGGGGGGGGGCGGGCGGGCGGCGCGCCGCCCGCGGCCGCGCG
>NZ_JBJLSG010000086.1:0-21276 GCF_050871925.1 Kineococcus gurbantunggutensis | reverse complement strand
CGGCCGCCCGGTCCGGCCGGACCGGGCGGCCGCCGCGGGGCGCACCGGCTCAGGACAGCGCCGTGATGCGGCCCTCCCCGCCCACGGGGTAGTCCGCGGCGCTGACCCGGCCGGCCAGGTCGCCGGTCAGGTACGCCGCCAGCGCCTGCTGGTAGGTCACCGGCAGCACGGAGAAGGCGACGCCGTCGAAGGGGAACCCGTCCCCGCCGCGCAGCATGAAGTCGATCGTCGCCACCGACAGGGTGCGCAGCGCGCCGGTGGACACCCCGCCGCGCACCAGGGCGGTGCCGTCGTCCAGGACCAGGTCGACGACGCGCGAGCCGGCCGGGCGGGCCGGGTCGTAGCTGACGCGGTAGCCGGCGGCCTGCGCGAACGAGCCGGCCGGCTGCAGCACCCCGCCGGCGACCGCGCCGGACAGGCCGTGCTCGACCCCGGCGAGGAACGTCTCCACCGGCATCGCCGGGGCGACGCCGACGAAGTTCGCGAACGGCAGGACGGTGTAGGTGTCCAGGGCGCTCACGTCGCCGGCGGGCAGCACGGAGGCGTTGCGGATGCCGCCGCCGTTCTGCAGCGCCACGACCGGCGCGCTCACCCCGGCCGCCGCGGCCTCGCGGCGCCCGGCCGCGAGCAGCGCGTCGGTCGCCAGGTTCCCCAGGTTGGTCTCGCGGCTGCGGACGTCGTTGCGCACGCCGTTCAGCGGGACCTCCGAGCGGGCCAGGACCCGCCGGGCGAGGGAGGAGACGTACTCCTGCACGGGCTGCACGACCTGCTGGTGCACCTGCGCGTCGGGCTGGACGGCGTCCGGGCCCTGCGCCACCACGGGCAGCGGGCGCGAGGCCGCCTCGTCGACGGCGAGGACCTCGCCGCGCTCGTCGAAGGTCACCACGAGCCGGCCCACGTAGGTGTGCAGCGCGTTGGTCGTCACGACCGGCACCACCCGCCCGTCGGCGTCGGTCGGGGTCAGCGGGTAGCGCCCGTAGGGGGTCACGCCGTTGGCGACCAGGGGGTCGCCGGGGTCGGCGAGCAGCTCGTGGCCGCCGCCGCCGACGATCACGTCGACGCCGCGCAGCTGCCCGGCCAGGGCCACCTCGTTGTCGATGTCCTGCAGGTGCGAGACGAGGACCACCTTGTCCACGCCCGCGGCGGCGTAGGCGGCGGCCTGCGCGTTGGCGATCCGCGCCAGGTCGGGGTCGACGGTGACGCCGCGCGAGCTGCTCAGGCGCGGCAGCTCGGGGGTGGTCAGGCCGATCACGCCGATGCGCTCGCCCTTGACCTCCTTCACGTGGGTCAGCACGATCGTGCCGTCCCGGACCTCGGCGAGCAGCCGCGGCTCGGCGCCGAAGCCGAGGTTGCCGGCGACGAACGCGGTGCCCGGGGAGACGTCGCCCAGCCACTCGGCGAGGAAGTCGGGGTTCTGGTCGAAGTCGTGGTTGCCGAAGATCGAGACGTCGAAGCCGGCGGCGCTGAACGCCGTGGCGTCGTAGACCGGCCGCCCGGAACCCTCGCTGGCCGCGAGCTGCGGGCCGGGCAGGAAGTTGTCGCCGGCGGAGACGGTCAGCACGCCGCGCTTGCCGGCCTGCCCGGGGCCGGGGGCGCCCGTGACGGCGGCGCGCTGCTCGCGCTGGACCAGCTCCACGAAGCGGTCCACCCCGCCGTAGGTGCTGCCGTCCGTGCCCGTGACGGGCAGCAGGGACGACTCCAGGTCGTTGGCGTGCAGGATCGTGAGGGTGAAGTCGGCCTTCGGCGGCTTCGGCGCCTTCGGGCCGGGCGCGGCGACGGCGGCCGACGGGGCCGCGGCGAGGGCGGAGGCCAGGACGAGGGCGAGCGCGGCGCGGCGCGCGGGTGCGGGGGACATGTCTCTCCGGGGGACGGCGGTGCGGTGCGGGCGGGATCCTCGCACCTCGCAGGGGGTTCCGGGGAACGTTCGCGCGCCGGTGCCCCCTGCGGACCCGCGCGGCGCGGGGCCGGTGACGAGCCGGTCACCGCGCCACCCGGGCGTCACCTGAAGTTAACCCGCGAGCGACCCCGGGCGGTGCTGAGCACTCCCCGTGCCGGGTTACCTTCGTGGCGACCCCCCACCCGTCCGGAAGGACCCCCATGCCCAGCCGTTCCCGCGCGACGCGCCTGACCGGCGGCTGCGTCGCCCTCGGCGTCGCCGGTGCCGCGCTCACCGCGCTCGGCCTGCCCGCCGCCGCCGCGCCGACCGCGCCGTTCATCTCCGAGATCCACTACGACAACGCCGGTGCCGACACCGGTGAGTTCGTCGAGGTGCAGGTTCCCGCGGGCACCAGCACCTCCGGGCTGTCGGTCATCGCCTACAACGGCAACGGGGGTGCCTCCTACGGCACCCGTGCCCTTCCGGCGGCCACCGCTCCTGCTGATGCCCCGGCCGTCGCCGTCGTCGACTTCCCCGGTCTGCAGAACGGCGGACCGGAGCCCGACGGTCTCGCGCTCGTCCGCGGCACCGAGGTGCTGGAGTTCCTCTCCTACGAGGGGACGTTCACCGCGACGAACGGTCCCGCCATGGGGCGCACCAGCACCGACATCGGCGTCTCCGAGCCGGAGTCCACCCCCGTCGGTCAGTCCCTCTCGCGCACCGTCGCCGCCGACGGCACGCTCACCTGGTCCGGCCCGGCCGCCGCCACCACCGGCGCCGTCAACGCCCCCACGGCCACCCCGGCGCCCCCCGCACCGCCCGCACCCGGCAAGGTCGTCGAGATCGGCGCCGTGCAGGGCACCGGCGCGACGACCCCGCTGGCCGGTCAGCAGGTCACCGTCACCGGCGTCGTCGTCGGCGACACCCCGGGCCTGTCCGGGTTCTACCTGCAGGACCGCGACGGCGACGGCGACCCCGCCACCTCCGACGGCGTGTTCGTCTTCAGCACCGCCGCCGTGGACCTCGGCGACACCGTCACCGTCACCGGCCAGGCGCAGGAGTTCGGCGGTCAGACCCAGGTGCGCGCCGCCGGCGTCACGGTCGTCGCCGAGGGCAGCGCGGCGAACCTGCCCGCGCCCACGGCGCTGGACCTGCCCCTGGCTCCCGTGGACCGCGAGCGCTACGAGGGGATGCGCGTCGCCCCCACCGACCGCCTCACCGTCAGCGAGGTCTTCGACCTGACGAGCTTCGGCGAGCTGACCCTCTCCGAGGGCGGCCTGCTCGTGCAGCCCACCGAGCTGGCCCGTCCCGGCGCCGGTGCGCAGGCGATCGCCGCGGAGAACGACCGGCGCAGCATCCTGCTCGACGACGCCGTGAGCGCGCGCGTCTCGGTCACCACCCGCCCGTACCTGAGCCCCACCACGCCCGTGCGCGTGGGTGACGAGCTGACCTTCACCGAGCCCCTGGTGCTCGGCTACGGCTTCGACGCGTGGCGGCTGCAGCCGGCCGACGGCACCGCCGACGGCGTCTTCGCCCCGCAGAACACCCGTCCCGCGGCCCCCGAGACCGTCGGCGGCGACGTGCAGGTCGGCGCGTTCAACGTGCTGAACTACTTCCTCACCATCGGCGGGGTCGGGCGCGGCGCCACCTCGCAGGCGGAGCTCGAGCAGCAGGCCGGGAAGATCGTCCCGGCGATCGGCGCCCTGGGCGCGGACGTCGTGACCCTCATGGAGATCGAGGACTCCGACTCCACCGGGCTGACCCCCGGCAACGCCGACACGGCGCTGGCGGACCTCGTGCAGCGGTTGAACCGCGCCGCCGGGTCCGAGGTGTGGGCGTACGTGCCCATGCCGCAGGAGCTGTACGCGGTGGACCGCGACGTCATCCGCAACGCGATCATCTACAAGAAGGACGTCGTGCAGCCGGTCGGCGCGCCCGTCGGCCTGGTCGACGAGACCGTGTGGTCCAACGCCCGCGAGCCGATCGCGCAGACGTTCGTCAAGGACGGCGACACGTTCACCGTCGTGGCCAACCACTTCAAGTCCAAGGGCGGCACCGGCACCGGCGACAACGCCGACACCGGTCAGGGGTCCTTCAACGGCGACCGCGTCCGGCAGGCGCAGTCGCTGGCCCGCTTCCTCGGCGAGCTGCGCACCAGCACGGGCGACGCCGACGTGGTGGCGCTGGGCGACTTCAACGCCTACACGCAGGAGGACCCGATCGAGGTCCTGCGCACCACGGCGGGCCTGACCGACCTGGGTGCCCGGTTCGACGAGGGCCGCTACAGCTACGTCTTCGACGCGCTGTCCGGTTCCCTGGACCACGCCCTGGCCAGCGCGGAGCTGACCGCGAAGGTCACCGACGCCACCCACTGGAACATCAACTCGGTGGAGTCCTCCGTCTACCAGTACACCGGTGACGAGGCGCTGTACGCGCCGAACCCGTACCGCTCCAGCGACCACGACCCGGTCGTGTTCGGCCTCGACCTCGACGAGCGCTGCCAGGGCCTGGTGCCCACGATCCGCGGCACCGAGGGGAACGACGTGCTCAAGGGCACCAACGGCCGCGACGTCGTCATGGGCATGGGCGGGAACGACGTCATCACCGGCGGCAACGGCGACGACGTGATCTGCGGCGGCGCCGGGGACGACGTGATCTCCGGCGGCAACGGCGATGACGTCCTGCTCGGCGGGTTCGGCGCCGACCGCCTGTCCGGCGAGAACGGCGCGGACGTGCTCATCGGCGGCCCGGGCACCGACGTCCTCGACCAGGGCCGCGGCAGCGGCCGCCTGGAGCAGGACGGCGCGGAGTCCTGACACCCCGCCCCTGACCGCCGAGCGGGCGGGACCCCGCGGGGTCCCGGGCGCTCGTGCGTCCACCCCCGCGCACCGCGCCGGGCGGGCCGCTCAGCCGATCCGCTCGTCCACGAAGCACCAGCGCCACGCCTCGCCGGGCTCGGCGCTGACCACCACCGGGTGGGCGTCGGAGGCGGCGTGGGTGCGGGCGTGCCGGCGCGGCGAGGAGTCGCAGCAGCCCACGTGCCCGCAGCCCAGGCAGGTGCGCAGGTGCACCCACGTGGTGCCCTCGCGCAGGCAGTCCTCGCACGCCGCGGCCGAGGCCCGGGAGAAGCCCTCCCCGGAGGGGGCGCTGCGCAGGTGCTCGCAGGTGTCCGCCGCCCGCGCCGGGGCCAGGGCGCGGTCCGGGTGCAGCGCCTCGACCTCCCCGGCGTGGTGCTCCAGCAGCGACTCCTCCAGGTCGATCGCGGCCAGCGCCGCGCGCAGCACCGGCGGGGCGGCGCGTCCGGTGTCGCGGGCCTCAACGACCACGTCGCGCTCGGCGGCCAGCATCTGCAGGCGCAGCGCGGCGTACTGCGCGGAGGGGGTGGTGCGCTCGGCCAGCGGCCGGCCCAGGCGCTCCCACGCCACCAGCGCGCGGGTCTGCGCGCGGGCCCGCAACCGCTCCTCCACGTCGGCGGGCACCTGCTCGGGCGCGCCGGTGGGCCCGGCGCCGGCGAGCACCTCGTCCAGGCGCCGCAGGCCCGCCGCGCCGGCCGCGTCGACGAGCTCCGCGGCCTGCAGCGCGTCGGCGGCCGGGTCCGGCCCCGGCGCGCCCACCCGGCGCACCAGCCACGGCAGGGTCGAGCCCTGCACGAGCAGCGTGCCGGCCACGACGGTGAACGCGGCCAGCAGCAGCACCGGGCGGTGCGGCACGTCGGCCGGCAGCAGCTGCGCCGCGGCCAGCGTCACCACCCCGCGCATGCCCGCCCACGAGACCAGGACCGTCACCTGCGGCGACCACGCCCGCGCGCGCCAGGACGCCGGCCCGAACCGCAGCACCAGCCACACCGCGTGCAGGAACGCGAAGCGCGAGAGCACCGCGGCCACCAGCACCCCGGCGCACACCAGCGCCGCGTGCCCGGCGCCGAGGTCGTCGGAGGCGGCGTCGCGCAGCAGGTGCGGCAGCTGCAGCCCGATGAGCAGGAACACCGCGTTCTCCAGCAGGAACTGCACGGTGCGCCAGTTCGTGGCCTCGGCGATGCGCGCGGAGGCCGTCTGCACGCGCGGCGCCCGGTGCGCCATCGCGAGGCCGGTGACCACGGTGGCCAGCACCCCGGACACGTGCAGCGCCTCGGCGGGCAGGAACGCCAGGTAGGGCGCGGCGAACGACAGCGCGGTGTCCAGCACGGGGTCGTGCAGGCGCCGGCGCACCGCGATGAGCACCGCGGCCACCACCGCGCCGATCAGCACCGCGCCGAGCACGGCGAGCGCGAAGTCCCCGGCGACGTGCACGGGGGAGACGGAACCCGTCAGCGCCGTGACCGCCACCGACAGGGCGATGAGGGCGGTGGCGTCGTTGACGAGGCTCTCCTCCTCCAGCAGCGTCGCCACCCGCCGCGGCAGCCCGAGCCGATGGCCGATCGCCGCGGCCGCCACCGCGTCCGGCGGCGCCACCACCGCCCCCAGCGCCAGGCACGCCGCCAGCGCCACGCCCGGCAGCAGCCACGAGGTCGCCGCGCCGATCGCCACGGTGCTGAAGACGACGAGCACCACCGACATGAGGAACGTGGCGAGCTTGTCGCGGCGGAAGTCGTACAGCGACGCCTGCGCCGTGGTGGCGTACAGCAGCGGCGGCAGCAGGCCGTTGAGCACCAGCTCCGGGGTGAGCGAGAACTCCGGCACGCCCGGCACGGCGGAGACCACCGCCCCGGTCGCCAGCATCACCAGCGGGGTGGGCCAGCCGAAGCGGTCGCACGCGGCGGCCACCGCGCACACCAGCACCGTCATCCCCACGAGCGCGAGCGCGATCTCCACGCGCGCAGCATGGCACCACCGGGCCGGGGCGGACGCGACCCCGGCGGGGTCCGTCCCGCTCCCGTCGTCCCGGTCCCGCCGCCCGGACCCCTGTCGCGCCCGCGCCCGCGGGCGCACCCTGGAGGGGCACGACGGCGCGAGGAGGCGGTGGACGTGGTGGACGGGACGGCGGGCGGACCGGGGAGCGGCGCGGCGGACGGGGCCGTGCTGGTGGGGGTGGAGTGCGGGGACGAGTCGGTGCCGGTGGTGCGCTGGGCCGCGCGCGAGGCGGCGCGGCGCGGCGCGGTCCTGCTGCTGCTGCACGCCGAGCAGCCGCCGGTGGCCACCGACGCCCTGGGCACGGTGTGGGCCGGGGGCGTCCTGGAGGAGCTGGACCGGGAGGCGCGCGCGGCGCTGGAGCGGCTGGCGGCGCTGGCCGGCGCGGTCGCGCCGGGCGTGCGGGTGCGCACGGAGCTGGTGCACGAGCACCGGCGCCACGCCCTGCTGCGGGCCGCCGCGCGGGCGTGCCTGGTGGTGACCGGTCCCGGCCGCCTGGACGGCCGGCGCGGCGGGGTGCTCGGCGAGCTGGTGCTGGGCTCGACGTGCCTCTCGCTCGTCGCGCACGCCCCCTGCCCGGTGGTGGTCGTGCGCACCCCCGCCGGTGCCGGGGACCCCGGGGACCCCGCGGACCTCGGGGGTTCCGAGGAGGGGCCGGGGGGTGCCGGCGGCGTGGTGCTCGGCTCGGACGGCTCACCGGCGTCGCGGGCGGCGGAGGGCTTCGCGCTCGCGCACGCCGCGGCGGCGGGGGAGGGGCTGACGGTGGTGCGGGTGTGGCGCCCGCCGGCGCAGCGCCTGCGCGCCGCGGACCCGGCGGGCTGGGAGCGCGCCCGCGAGGTCGCGCACCGCCAGGCCGCCGAGGGCCTGCAGCGGACGCTGGAGCGGGTGCGCGCGGCGCGGCCGGCGCCGCCGGCGGGTGCGCGGCTGCTGGAGGACGCGCACCCGGCGGAGGCGCTGCTGGGCGCGGCGGCCGGGGCGCGGCTGCTGGTGGTGGGCTCGCGCGGTCGCGGGGCCCTGGCGTGCGCGCTGCTGGGCTCGACCAGCCACGAGGTGCTGCACCGGGCCGGCGGGCCGGTGGCGGTGGTGCCCGACGCGGCGCGGCGGGAGCGGTGGCCGCGCGCCGGGGACGGCTCGGGGGAGGTGCTGACGGAGCGGGCGCCGGGCGGGGTGTGACGGCGCGCCCGCGCCGGCCGGGTGCCCGCGCCGGGGTCAGGGAAGGCTAAGCTTCCCGGCGTCGGGCCCGCTCCTGCGCGGGGACCCGCCCCCCACCCCTGCGTGAAAGGCGTTGCCGTGAACCACCTCCTGCCCCGGCGCACCGCGGCCGGGTTCGCCCTCGGACTCGTCGCGTGCCTCGGCCTCGCGGCCTGCTCCGGCGAGGCGGAGGCGGACCCGGCGGCCGGTGCCGCCGCCACCCGCACCGTGCAGACCGCGAACGGTCCCGTCGAGGTGCCCGCCGAGCCGCTGCGCGTGGCCGCCCTGGACAACACCTCCTTCGCCACCGTCAAGGCGTTCGGCATCACGCCCGTGGCGGTGCCCAAGGGCCTGCTGCCGCCCACCGGCTACGAGGACTGGGCCTCCGACGAGGCCGTCGCCGACGCCGGCACCCACCGCGAGCCCGTGCTGGAGGCGATCAGCGAGGCCGAGCCGGACCTCATCATCGGCGGGTACCGCTTCGCGGAGCACACCGAGGAGCTGGCGAAGATCGCCCCCACCATCGACGTCTCCCCGTCGGCGGAGGCCGAGGGCGGGTACGTGGAGAGCCTGAAGGCGCAGACCACCCAGCTGGGCGAGGTCTTCGGGAAGCAGGACCAGGCCGCCGCGCTGGTGGCCGCCCTGGAGGCGGCCGAGCAGCGCGCGGACGAGGCCACGGGCGAGGAGTCGGTGTTCCTGGCCGTGGCCAGCGGCGGGCACATCGACAACGGCTCCGAGCGCCTGGAGCGCATCACCGAGCCGCTGGGCCTGCGCAACGCGCTGGAGGCCGAGGGCGACTCCGTCCACAACGACTCCGGCCTGGCGCCGGAGACGATCGCCCAGCTGGACCCGGACTGGATGATCGTGCTCGACCGCGACGCCGCCACCGGCACGCGGGGCGCCTCGCCCGCGCAGCAGCTCGTCTCCGAGCAGCAGGCGTGGAAGGACACCACCTTCGTGAGGGAGAACCACGTGGTCCACCTGCCCGCCGACTTCTACGTCACCGAGGGCGTGCAGGCCTACACCGCCGTGTTCGAGCAGATCGCGGACGCGTTCTCCGCGGCGTGAGCACCCCCGCCCCCGCGGCGGGCGCGGCCACCCCGGCCGCACCCGCCGCGCGCCGCCCGCCCCTGCGCCGGGTCCCCCTGGCCGCGGGGGTCGTCGTCGTGCTCGCCCTGCTCGCGGCCTCCCTGGCCGTCGGCGGGTACGACATCACCCCGCGCACGCTGCTGCACGACCCGGCCGCGCGGGAGATGTTCCTCGTCAGCCGCGTCCCGCGCACCGCCGCGCTCGTGCTGGCCGCCGCCGCGATGGGCGTGTCCGGCGTCGTGATGCAGGTGCTGGTGCAGAACCGGTTCGTGGAGCCGACCACCACCGGCTCGGCGCAGTGGGCGGCCCTGGGCATCGTCCTGCTCGCCGTCCTGCGCCCCGGTGCCCCCACGACCGTCCGCATGCTCGTCGCCACCGGGTTCGCTTTCGCCGGGACGCTGGTGTTCCTGGGCGTGCTGCGCCGGGTGTCGCTGCGCTCCTCGGTCGTGGTCCCGCTGGTGGGCATCATGCTCGGCTCGGTGGTCGGCGCCGCCACCACCTACCTCGCCTCCGAGAACGACCTGCTGCAGATGCTCTCCTCCTGGCGCTCGGGCGGTTTCAGCGGCATCGTGCGCGGCAACTACGAACCGCTGTGGATCGTCGCGCTCGTGCTGGTCGCGGTGTACGTCACCGCCGACCGGTTCACGGTCGCCGGCCTGGGCCGCGACGTGGCCACCAACCTCGGCCTGCACCACGGCCGCGTGGTGTTCACCGGCACCGCGATGGTCGCCCTGGCCACGGGCGTGACGGCCGTGGTCGTGGGTTTCGTGCCCTTCCTCGGCCTCGTCGTGCCCAACGTGGTCTCCCTGCTGCGCGGGGACGACGTGCGCCGCAACCTGCCGTGGGTGGTGCTGGCCAGCGTCGTGCTGGTGGTCGTGTGCGACCTGGTCGGGCGCACCGTCGTCTTCCCGCTGGAGATCCCCGCCTCGGTGGTCCTGGGGGCGGTGGGCGCCACCGCGTTCGTCGTGCTCGTCCTGCGCAGCAGGGGGTCGCTGCGTGGCTGAGGACACCACCACCCGGCCCGCCGCGCGCACCGCCGGCCGCCGCTCCGCCGCTCGCTCCGCCGCCGGCCCGGCCGCCGCGGCGCGGGTGCGCCCCGGGCTGCGCCTGGCGCTCGTGGGGGCCCTGGCGCTCGCGGCGCTCGCCTGCTACCTGCTGCTGTTCGTGCGCGGCTCGTTCGAGTTCGCGGTCGAGCGCCGCCTGAGCACCGCCGGTGCGATGGTGGTCGCCGCGTTCACCCAGGGCCTGGCGACGCTGGTGTTCCAGACGGTGACGCAGAACCGCGTCCTGACCCCGTCCATCATGGGCTTCGACTCCGTCTACGTCCTGGCGCAGACCGCGCTGGTCGTGGTGTTCGGCGGCGGTGCCCTGGCCGCCACCGACGGCCCCGCCAAGGTCGCCGTCCAGACGCTGCTCATGGTGGCGTTCGCGACGCTGCTGTTCCGGTGGCTGTTCTCCGGCCGCCGCGCGAACCTGCACGTGCTGCTGCTGGTCGGGGTGGCCCTGGGCGCGGCGTTCGACAGCCTGTCCACGTTCCTGCAGCGCGTCCTGTCCCCGGCCGACCACGACGTGCTCTCCGCGCGCCTGTTCGGCCGGCTGAGCACCGTGGACGCCGGGCTGCTGCCGTACGCCGCGGCCGTGTGCGCCGCGACCGGGTTCGTGGTGCTGCGCCGGCACGCGCGCCTGGACGTCCTCGAGCTCGGCCGGGACGTCGCCGTGAACCTCGGCGTGGACCACCGCCGCGAGCTGACGCTGGCGCTGGTGTGCGTCTCGGTGCTCGTGGCCGTCTCCACCGCCGTCGTCGGGCCCATGACGTTCTTCGGGTTCCTCGTGGCGGTCCTCACCCGGCAGGTCGCCGGCACCCACCGCCACGCGGTGCTGCTGCCGATGTCCTTCCTGCTCGGCGTGCTGGTGCTGGTGGGCGGGCAGTTCGTCATGGAGCACGTCTTCTACGCCACCGGGATGCTCACCGTCGTGCTGGAGTTCCTCGGCGGCACCGTCTTCCTCGTCCTGCTGCTGCGGAAGGGAACCCTGTGATCACCGTCGACGGCGTCACCAAGGCGTACGGCGCCACGCCCGTGCTGGGACCGGTCACCCAGGTCCTCGCCGAGCGCGGCATCACTTCGATCATCGGCCCCAACGGCGCCGGCAAGTCCACGCTGCTCACCATCGCCGGGCGCCTGGCCGACCCCGACACCGGCAGCGTGCGCGTGCGCGACGGCGAGCGCGACCTCGACGTGCACCGCGCCCGCTCCTCCGAGGTGGCCAAGGTCGTGGCGGTCCTGCGCCAGGAGAACCGCCTCACCACCCGCCTGACCGTGCGCGAGCTGGTCTCCTTCGGCCGCTTCCCGCACTGCGGCGGCCGCATGGGCGACCGGGACGTCGCCGCGGTCGAGGAGGCGCTGGGGTTCCTGGAGCTGACCGACCTGCAGGACCGGTTCCTCGACGAGCTGTCCGGCGGGCAGCGCCAGCGCGCGCACGTGGCGATGGTGCTGGCCCAGGGCACCCGGTACGTCCTGCTCGACGAGCCGCTCAGCAGCCTGGACATCCGCCACGCGGTGCGGATGATGCGGCTGCTGCGCCGCGCGGCCGACGAGCTCGGCCGCGCCGTCGCCCTCGTCGTGCACGACGTGAACTTCGCCGCCGCCTGGTCCGACCGCATCGTCGCCGTGCGCGACGGGCGCGTGGTCGCGCAGGGCACGCCCGCGGAGGTGGTGCGCGACGACGTGCTGGAGGAGGTCTTCGACACCCCCGTGCGCGTGCACGTGCTCGACGGGGTGCCCACCGCCGTCTACCACCGCTGAGCCGCCACCGCTGAGCCGCCACCGCTGAGCCGCCACCGCTGAGCCGCCACCGCTGAGGCCCGCCGCGCGGCCGCCGGCGCCTCCTCCCGCCGGGTCCGCCCCCGCCGGGACCCGCGGCACCGGGCGGTGCAGGCTGTCCCGCGAGGCGGGCGCCGTCCCGGTGCCCCGAGGGAGGGGAGCGCCCCGTGCCGGAGGAGACCGTCCAGGACCGCGACCCGCGGGTGCGCGCGGTCCCCGCCCGGGGGCCCGCGGTGAGCGGGCGGCGCATCGTCGTGGTCGGCTCCCTCAACGCCGACCTGGTCGTGCGCACCGAGCGCTTCCCGCGCCCGGGGGAGACGCTGCGCGGGCAGGACCTGGCCGTCCTGCCCGGCGGCAAGAGCGCCAACCAGGCCGTGGCCGCCGGGCGCCTGGGCGGCGAGGTCGTCCTCGTCGGCGCCGTCGGCGACGACGAGCACGGGCGGCTGCTGCGCTCCTCGGCCGCCGCGGCGGGCGTCGACGTCTCGCACGTGCTGGTGCGCGCCGGCACGCCCACCGGCACCGCCGTCATCACCGTCGACGCCG
The DNA here is from genome assembly GCF_050871925.1 of Kineococcus gurbantunggutensis. Classification (NCBI taxonomy): domain Bacteria; kingdom Bacillati; phylum Actinomycetota; class Actinomycetes; order Kineosporiales; family Kineosporiaceae; genus Kineococcus; species Kineococcus gurbantunggutensis. The sequence goes on along the minus strand of NZ_JBJLSG010000086.1, from coordinate 8,908 downwards.
CGGGGGAGAACACCATCGTGGTCTCCCCGGGCGCCAACGCCGCCCTGGCGCCGGCGGACCTGCCCGCGGGCCTGCTGGAGGGGGCCGCCGTGCTGTGCCTGTGCCTGGAGGTCGGCGCCGAGGTCGTGCTCGCCGCCGCCCGCGCGGCGCGCGCCGCCGGGGCGCTCGTGCTCACCAACCCCTCGCCGTCCGGGCCGGTGCCGGCCGGGCTGCTCGAGCGCACCGACGTGCTGGTGCTCAACGAGCACGAGGCGGCCCAGCTCGGCGGGCACGGCGTGCCCCGCTCGGTCGTCACGCGCGGCGCGCGCGGCTGCGTGGTGCACGAGGAGGGCGCCGCGCCCGTGCCGGTGCCGGCCGTGCCGGTGGAGGCGGTGGACACCACCGGCTGCGGCGACGCCTTCACCGGGGCGCTGGCCCTGCGCCTGGCGGCGGGGGACCCGCTCGTCGAGGCCGCGCGCCGCGCCGGCGCCGTGGCCGCCCTGGCCGCCGCGCGCGCCGGGGCGCAGCCGTCCTACCCCTCGCGCGAGGAGCTGGAGGCGTTCACGGCGGCCAGCGGCTGAGCGACCCGCTCGCCGCCCCGCCCCGCCGCGCCCTCAGGGGCGCGGGCGCGCCACCGGCTGGTCGATCGAGACGTGCGCGTCCACGCCGGAGACGTGCACCACCCCCGGCACCGTGCGCAGCAGCACCGCCGCGATGCGCCGCTGCCCCGGGTCGTGCACCCCGTCCAGGGTCACCACCCCGTCCTCGACCTCCACCCGCCACGGCTGCCCGGGCAGGTCCTCGGCCAGCCGCGCCAGCGCCGCCGCGCGCACGTCGTCGTCCGGGTGGGCCACGGTGCGCAGCACGTCGCGGCGCGCGAGGATCCCCACCAGCCGCCGCCCGTCGCACACCGGCGCGGCGTGGATGCCGTGGTCCAGCAGCAGCGCGGCCGCCGTGGACAGGTCCGCGCCGGGCTCGACCGTCAGCGGCCGCGTCGTCATCACCTCGGCCACCGTGCGCGGCGGCGCCCCGCCGTCGCCGCTGTCGCCGTCGCGGTCCATCTCGTGGCTGCGCGGGTCGCTGCCCAGGCGCTCGCGCAGCAGGTCGCTCTCGCTGACCATCCCCACCAGGTGCCCGTCGGCGTCCAGGACCGGCACGGACGAGACCCGGTGGTGCAGCAGCGTGCGCGCCGCGTGCGCCACCTCGTCGTCGTCCAGCACGGTCACCACCGGGACCGTCATCGCCTCGCGGACCAGCACCCCGACCACCTCCCGGCGCGCGCCGCGGCCCTCGCGACGCTGCTGCACCGATGCTCCCGCACCCCGGCCTCCCCCGCCAGGGACGCGGGTCCCCGCCCCGCTCAGCCCGGCAGCCGCTGCTCCACCCGCTCCCGCAGCGCCGCCGGCACCGGCACCGGCCGCCCCGAGGCCCGGTCGACGAAGACGTGCACGAACGTCCCGCGCGCGACCGCCAGCCCGTCGCCGGCCCGGCGCAGCCGGAAGCCCCAGGTGATGCTCGTGGTGCCCACCCGCTCCGCGCGCAGCCCCACGTCGAGCACGTCGGGGTAGCTCACCGAGGCCTCGTACTCGCACGAGGAGGCGCGCACCACCACGATCACCCCGCCCGCCGGGTCGCGCGGGTCCAGGCCGCCCTCGGTGAGCAGCCACGAGGTCACGGTGGTGTCCATCGCCGCGTAGTGCACGGTGTTGTTCAGGTGCCCGAAGGCGTCGTCGTCGTTCCAGCGGGTGGGGAACGGCCGGCTGAAGCCGTACCGCTCGCGCGCGCCGCTCCCGGTGCCGGCGGGCCCGCCGTCCGCGGTGCTCGGGCTCACGGGGCGCCTCCGGTGCTCGTCGGGGTGGTGGGTGCGGCAGCGGGTGCGGGGGCGGGTGCGGTGCCCACCACGTGCGCCAGCGCCGCCGCGGCCCGGGCGGTGTCCGGGCGCTCGCCGGCCAGCAGGTCCGCGTACGTGTAGGACTCCGCCACCCGCACCAGCAGGTACGCCAGGTCGTGCGGCGGCAGCGCCGGCGGCTCCCAGCCGCGCCCGGACTCCTCGGCCAGCAGCGACTCCACGGTCGCGGTGAAGCGGCGCTGCACCTCGCTGGCCGCCGTGGTCAGCAGCTTCAGCGCCCGCACCGGCTCGCGGTGCAAGAAGGCGCGGAAGTACGGCGCGGAGATCATCGCGTCGGTGAAGCCGGTCAGCACCGCCACCACGCGCTCGCCGCCGCGCGCGCCCGCCGCGCGCGCGTCGGCGTCGACGCGGTCCAGCGTCGGCTCGGCCAGCGACCACAGCAGCTCCGACAGCAGCGCGTCGCGGTTGCCGACCCAGCGGAAGACCGAGGTGCGGTCCACGCCCAGCTGCGCGGCCAGCGCGCTGACGTCCAGGCGCTCGCCGGCGATGAAGCCGCGCCGCGCCAGGCGGAAGGCGTGCACGGCGTCGCCGCTGCCGCCGCCGGCGGCCAGCCGCTGCGAGAGGGGGGTGGGCACGAGCACCGCGCCGCGCCGGCCCAGCGGCAGCGACAGGACCCCCGGTGCGTGCAACACGTGCGCGAGTGTTGCAGACTGGGGGCCGTGGCGCACCGGCGCGCCACCCGGACCAGCGACGGAGAGCCCCGTGACCGACCTCCTGCCCAGCGACTTCTACGCCTTCCAGGACGACGCCCTGAGCGCCCGGGAGAAGCAGGCCGTGCTCGCCCTGCGCGAGTACCTGGAGACCTCGGTGCGGCCGATCGCCGACGACTGCTGGGTGCGCGCGGAGTTCCCGACCGAGGTCGTCGAGCCGCTGGCCGAGCTGGGCTGCTACGGGGCCGCCTGGCCGGAGACCCGCCGGTTCGAGAGCTCGGCGGTGCACCGCGGCTGGGTCGCCATGGAGCTCTCCCGCGTGGACGCCTCCATCGCCACCTTCGTCGGCGTCACCAACGGCCTGGCGATGGGCTCCATCGCCGTGACCGGCTCGCCCGAGCAGCGCGAGCGCTGGCTGCCGCCCATGGCGCGCGGGGAGCTGGTGGGCGCCTTCGGGCTGACCGAGCCCGGCTCCGGCTCCGACGCGGCCAGGGGCCTGGCCACCACCGCCCGGCGCGAGGGCGGCACCTGGGTCCTGGACGGCGCCAAGCGCTGGATCGGCAACGCCACCTTCGCCGACGTGGTCGTCGTGTGGGCGCGCGACGTGGCCGACGACCAGGTCAAGGGCTTCCTCGTCACGAAGGGCACCCCCGGCTTCACCGCCACGAAGATCGAGGACAAGATCGCGCTGCGCACCGTGCAGAACGCCGACGTCGTCCTGCAGGGCGTGCGGGTGCCCGAGGAGCGCCGCCTGGCCGGCGCGCGCTCCTTCAAGGACACCGCCACCGTGCTGCGCCTGACGCGCGCCGAGGTCGCCTGGCAGGCCGTGGGCGTGGCCATGGGCGCCTACGAGGCCGCGCTGGCGTACGCGCAGCGGCGCGAGCAGTTCGGCCGGCCCATCGCCGCCCGCCAGCTCGTGCAGGACCTGCTCGTGCGCAGCCTGGGCGACATCACCGCCTCGCTGGCGCTGTGCGTGCAGGTCTCGCGCCTGCTCGACGCCGGCCGCCAGCAGGACGCGCACTCCGCGCTGGCCAAGGCCTACACCACCACCCGCATGCGCGAGACCGTCGCCCGCTGCCGGGAGGTGCTCGGCGGCAACGGGATCGTGCCCGAGCACGGCGTGGCGCGCCACTTCGCCGACGCCGAGGCGATCTACTCCTACGAGGGCACCCGGGAGATGAACACCCTCATCGTCGGGCGCGCGATCACCGGCCACGCCGCCTTCGCCTGACGCGCGGGCCGCGCCTCCGCTCCCGCCCCGGCCCCGCTGCGCACTCTGCCCAGGCCGGGCGGGTCGCCCTGGGCGAACCCGCCGCACCGCCCCGCGTGTAACGAATGTGTGACACGCCCGGCGTGGCGTTGGTGAACACGCCGCGATCGCCTACGTTCCCCACTGGCCGTGCGGGACCGGCGGCCGGTGCGACGGGCCGCGACGCGGCGGCGGCGCCCCGGCACGCCCGACCGACCCCGCGGACCCCGCTGGAACCACCGACGCCGGAACGAGGAACCGATGACCGAGCTGCCCGGGACGGACGAGACCCGCCCCACCCGCCGCGCCTTCACGCTGGCCTCCCTGGGGGCCGCGGCGCTGGTCACCACCAGCGCCTGCGCCGAGAGCGAGCGCGACACCGGCGGCGAGGGGGGCGGCGAGGGCGGCGGCGGCGCCACCCGCGACACGTTCGTGTTCGGCGGCTCCTCCGACCCCGACTCCCTGGACCCGGTGTTCGCCTCCGACGGCGAGACGTTCCGCGTCACCCGGCAGATCTTCGAGGGCCTGGTCTCCGCCGCGCCCGGCACCACCGAGCTGGCCCCCTCGCTGGCCACGGACTGGACCACCTCCGAGGACGGCCTCAGCTACACCTTCACCCTGCAGCAGGGCGTGACGTTCTCCAACGGCAAGCCGTTCGACGCGAACGCCGTCGTGGCGAACTTCGAGCGCTGGTACAACCTGCGCGGCCTGGCCCAGGGCGAGGACCTGGCGTACTACTACCGCTCCATCTTCCGCGGGTTCAAGACCAACGACGACCCCGCGCTGAGCACCAGCCTGTACGCCGGCAGCACCGCCAACCCCGACGGCACCGTCACCGTCAACCTCACCACCCCCTTCGCCGGGTTCCTGGCCTCGCTGACCCTGCCGGCGTTCGCCATGCAGGACACCGAGGCGGTCGAGGCCGGCGGCGGCAACGGCGCCGACGGCGCCGACCCGCGCCAGAGCGCCTACGCCACCGGCGGCGTCGTGGGCACCGGCCCGTTCGTCTTCGACTCCTGGCAGCGCGGCCAGCAGGTCACCCTCAAGCGCAACGACGGCTACTGGGGCGAGAAGGCCAAGGTCGCCACCGCCATCGTGCAGTTCATCGGCGACGGCACCGCGCGCCGCCAGGCCCTGCAGAACGGCGACATCGACGGCTACGACCTCGTCGCCCCCGCCGACGTGAAGACCCTGCAGGACGGCGGTTTCCAGATCCAGAACCGCCCCGCCTTCAACATCCTCTACCTGGGCATCAACCAGGCCTTCCCGCCCCTGAACGACCTGAAGGTCCGCCAGGCGATCGCGCACGCGATCGACAAGGAGGCCGTGGTGCGCAACGCGCTGCCCGAGGGCACCGAGGTCGCCACCCAGTTCATGCCCAGCAACGTCATCGGCTGGAACGAGGGCGTGACCACCTACGAGTACGACCCCGACACCGCCAGGCGCCTGCTCGCCGAGGCCGGCCAGGCGAACCTGACGATCCCGTTCAACTACCCCACGGACGTCTCGCGCCCCTACATGCCCGACCCGGCGACCATCTACAACGCCATCAACAGCCAGCTCAACGCCGTGGGCATCACCACCACCCCCGTGGCCGAGCAGTGGAGCCCGAACTACCTGGGCACCGTGCAGGGCGGCACCGAGCACGGCATCCACCTGCTGGGCTGGACCGGCGACTACAACGACCCCGACAACTTCATCGGCGTCTTCTTCGGCGCCAGGACCAACGAGTGGGGCTTCGAGGACCAGGGCCTGTTCCAGGCGCTGGCCGCCGCGCGCACCGCCACCAGCGAAGAGGCGCAGGAGCAGGCGTACCAGGACCTCAACGAGCAGGTCATGACGCTGCTGCCCGGGGTCCCGATCGCCAGCCCCGTGCCCTCGTTGGCCTTCGCCCCCGGCGTGCAGGGCTACACCGCCAGCCCCGTGCAGGACGAGGTGTGGAACACCGTCACCGTGAGCGCCGAGAGCTGATGCCGCACCGTCCCCGCCACCGCCGTCGCCGGGAGGGTTCGTGCTGAGCCTGGTCGTGCGGCGCCTGGCCCTGCTCGTGCTCGTCCTGTTCGGCCTGTCCCTGCTGCTGTTCGCCTGGGTGCGCGCGCTGCCCGGCGACCCCGCCCGGGCCCTGCTGGGGGAGAAGGCCACCCCCGCGGGCATCGCCGCGGTCAACGAGCGCTACGGCTTCGACCAGCCCGTGTGGCAGCAGTACGCGACCTACCTGGGACGGCTGGTGCGCGGGGACCTCGGCGCCTCCATCAACACGGGCGAACCGGTGCTCACCACGTTCGCCGACCGCTTCCCCGCCACGATCGAGCTGGCCGTCGCCGCCCTGCTGCTGGCCGTGCTCGTCGGCGTCCCGCTGGGGTACCTCGCCGCGCGCCGGCGCGGCGGGGTGCTGGACAACCTCGTCGTCGGCGGCTCGCTGCTCGGCGTCGTCGTGCCGGTGTTCTTCCTGGCGGTGCTGCTGAAGTACCTGCTGAGCATCGAGCTGGGCTGGTTCCCCACCTCCGGGCGGCAGGACCCGCGCATCGACGCCACCCACGTCACCGACTTCTACGTCCTGGACGGCCTGCTCACCCGCGAGTGGGACGCCTCCTGGGACGCGCTGGTGCACCTGGTGCTGCCCGCGCTGGCGCTGGGCTCGATCCCGCTGGCCATCGTGGTGCGCATCACCCGCGCCTCCGTCATCGAGGTGCTCGACGAGGACCACGTGCGCACCGCCCGCGCCAAGGGCCTGCCCGCCTCCCTCATCAGTCGCCGCCACGTGCTGCGCAACGCCCTGCTGCCGGTGTCCACGACGCTGGGCCTGCAGGCCGGTGCGCTGCTCTCCGGCGCCGTGCTCACCGAGACGGTCTTCTCCATCAACGGCATCGGCAGCTACCTGTTCGCCGCCATCAGCCAGCTCGACTACCCGGTCCTGCAGGGGTTCATCCTGTTCATCGCCGTCGTGTACGCCCTCGTCAACCTCGCCGTGGACATCAGCTACGGCTTCATCGACCCCCGGGTGCGTGTGTCGTGACCGCTCTGGACGCCGTCGCCGCCCAGCCGGCCGGCGGCCCGCCGCCGGAGGCCACCGGCGACTCCGGGGCCGGCCCGTGGCTGGCCGCCTGGCGCCGGCTGCGCCGCAACCCCGCCGGCCTGGTCGGCGCCGTGCTCGTCGCGGCCTTCGTCCTCGTCGCCCTGCTGGCGCCCCTGCTGGCCCCGCACCGGCCCGCCAGCGCCGAGTGGTTCGGGCAGGTCACCCCCACCTCGGTGCCCGGCCCCAGCGCCGGCCACCCGCTGGGCCTGGACGCCTTCGGCTCGGACCTGCTGACCCAGCTGCTCTACGGCGCGCGCTCCTCGCTGGTCATCGGCGTGGTCTCCACCGCGGTGGGCCTGGCCGCCGGCGCCGTGCTGGGCCTGCTGGCCGGCGGCATCGGCGGCTGGGTCGACACCGTGGTCATGCGCCTGGTCGACGTGCTGCTGTCGATCCCCTCGCTGCTGCTGGCGGTCTCCGTGGCCGCCCTCATCGAGCGCGGCAGCCTCTCGATCATGCTGGCGGTCGCCGCCGCGCAGGTGCCGGTCTTCGCCCGGCTGCTGCGCGCCTCCCTGCTGGCCCAGCGCGGGCAGGAGTACGTCGTGGCGCTGCGCTCGCTGGGCCTGCGCCAGCGGCGCATCGTCGTGGGCCACATGCTGCCCAACTCCCTGGGCCCGGTGCTGGTGCAGGCCACCCTCGTGCTGGCCACCGCCGTCATCGAGGTCGCCGCGCTGTCCTTCCTCGGCCTGGGCGACCCCGACCCTGCCGTGGCCGAGTGGGGCCGCATGCTCGTCACCGCCCAGGACCGCCTGGAGCAGGCCCCCCGCCTGGCCCTGTACCCGGGCCTGTGCATCGCCGTCACCGCGCTGGGCTTCACCCTGCTCGGCGAGGCGCTGCGCGAGGCCCTCGACCCCCGGAGCGAACGGTGAGCGCCCCCGTGCCCACGACCCCCGCCCCCGGCGCCCCGGCGCCGGGCGCCGAGCCGCTGCTGGCGGTGGAGGACCTGCGGGTGCGCTTCACGCGCCGCGGCCGCGCCCCCGTCACCGCCGTCGACGGCGTCTCCTTCACCGTCGGCGCCGGGGAGGTCGTCGGCCTGGTCGGGGAGTCCGGCTGCGGCAAGTCCGTCACCTCGCTGGCGGTCATGGGCCTGCTGCCGCGCCGCGGCGCGCACGTGGAGGGCTCGGTGCGCTTCGCCGGCACCGAGCTGCTCACCCTGCCGCCGCGCGAGCTGGCCCGCCGCCGCGGCAAGGACCTGGCCATGGTGTTCCAGGACCCCATGACCTCCCTGAACCCGGTGCTCACCCTGGGCCGGCAGCTCACCGAGGTGCTGCGCGCGCACACCGACCTCACCCGCGCCCAGGCCCGCGCCGAGGCCGTGGACCTGCTCGGCCGCGTCGGCATCCCCGACCCGCGCCGGCGCGCGGGGGAGTACCCCCACCAGCTCTCCGGCGGCATGCGCCAGCGCGTGCTCATCGCCACCGCCCTGGCCTGCTCGCCCAGGCTGATCATCGCCGACGAGCCCACCACCGCCCTCGACGTCACCATCCAGGCCCAGGTCCTGGACCTGCTGACCGCCCTCGTGAGGGAGTCCGGCACCGCCATGCTGCTCATCACCCACGACCTCGGCGTGGTCGCCGGCACCTGCGACCGCGTCAACGTCCTGTACGCCGGCCGCGTCGTCGAGCAGGCGCCGCGCCGGGAGCTGTTCGCCGCGCCCCGGCACCGCTACACCACCGGCCTGCTCGGCGCGGTGCCGCGCGTGGACGCCCCCGAGGGCACCCCGCTGCGCCCCGTGCCCGGCAGCGTGCGCGACCGCCTGCCCTGGGCCGAGGGCTGCGCCTTCCTGCCGCGCTGCGGGCGCGGCGACGACGCCTGCCGCGCCGGCGAGGTCGCCCTGGCCCCGCAGGGCCCGGCGCACGCGGCGCGCTGCGTGCACCCCGCCGGCGCCGCCGAGCCCGCCGGCCCCGCCGTCGCGGGCGGTGCCCGGTGAGCGCCCCCACCGGCCCCGGGCGGCGGGGCCCCCCCGCCGGGGGGGGGCGGCCCCCCGGGCCCCCCCCCCCCCCCCCCCCCCCCCCCCCCCCCCCCACGCGCGCCGGGGCCACTCATGA